>ONRZ01000140.1 GCA_900320345.1 uncultured Lachnospiraceae bacterium
ACAGTATGGGGTCGTTGACGGTCCTGTTGATATGTGTATCGCATATTGCTATTGCCGGGATAATGACATTCCTGTAGAAATGGTGGATTATTGGAAAGTGAATAATGAAAGCTATATACAGAACACAACCTCAGATGACAGGGATGATCATATACATCAAAAAATCATGGAAAAACTGAAACTCTATGATGACAAAAAGATCCTGATCATCTGCGGATTCGGACATTTATATCCGCAGATCGATCGATTGTATGATGAAGGATTCAAAAAGGATAAAATTCCTAATGTTTCAAAGTTGTTTAAGTGCAATGGCAAGGAGTTTGCATACCCTTCTATGATATGTGATGTTTGGGAACAAAGAACACTGTTCTATGCGAACACTTATCCGGAATCAATACAGGCGGATGAAACGATTAACGAAGAGGTAAAATCACAGTGGCCGGTTGACAAAAACCATATGTTTTATGATTCACAGATGAAGTATTGTGACCTGTTCAGATCAAATCTGCTATACATTTCCGATTTGTTGAAATGATAGCTTGCAAGTTCCATTGGAAGATACCGGGATCTTCAACCATTACTGCAGACATACCATCCGATTCCTCTTTCCACGCTTTCAGGTAGTCATATATTTTTCTCTTAAACATAGCACGTCCTCCTTCTTTTTAAGGAATAGTTGGCTGATTCTCATAGGATATATAGATATACTTCAAACAAGGACACCGCTTCCGAATGGAAAAGCTAGCTGAAATCGTAACAATAGCGAACAAGTATTGAAGAATGATACGAAGCAGTTATAATTAAAAGAGAATGGTTTTAGGGGTGATAAATATGGCTTTCCAAAGTATTTCATTTGAGTCAGACCGGGAGCGGATCGCGGAGATCCTTGATGATATTGAATCAAAGCTCAGAGATCTTGGCGTGAGTGAAAAAGTCTGCAAAAGATCCAGATTTAAGATAGAGGATATCCTTATCGAACTGATCGACAACAGTTTCGATAAGGGTATGATCAGGATAGCCGTAAAAAAGTTTTTGGGCACGATATCCGTAAGGCTTTCCTGTAAAGGCCGGGAGCCGGATTATCAGGAGGATCTTAAGGAGCTGTTCTCGGGAGATATAGACGAAGAGGCCGAAAGTATCATTCGGGCAAATCTTCTGAAGGAATACCAAAGAGACATCCAGATCTCTCACAGGAGCGGTTTCAATACGGTCACGGTTATCGTTGAGCGTCGAAAGAAGAGTTCGATCATGATCTCTGCAGCGGCGATGTTGATGGGTGTATTGTGCGGAGTACTGATAAAATCATTTTTGCCGGAGGAGACTTCGTCATTCTATGCCGATTCGGTGTTTGGAACAGTGACTTCATTGTTCCTTCGCGCGATCAAGATGATGATCTCACTGCTGGTTTTCTTCTCCATCGCGTCATCACTTTCAGGGTACAAAGATATGAAAGAGCTTGGAAAAGCCTTCGGCAGAGTCATTTCAATGTTTTCGTTTACCACTGTCCTTACGATGGCTATAACCTACGGGATAACCCGGATCATGCCTATCGGGAACGAATCGCTTAAGGGAGCGGTAAACGATTCAATGAAATTTGAGGCGATGAACGGTGCCTCTTCTTTGTCGGATATATTCCTGAACATCGTACCCGACAGTTTACTGAAAGCATTTATAGATACTAATATGCTGCAGATTCTGTTCGCCGCCATACTGACAGGAATTGCGGTAACGATGATGGGTAAAGAATCTGCTAAGGTAAGTGATGTGCTTTCGGTCATGGATAAGCTCTTTCAGAAGGTTGTACTCATAATTGTGAAGTTCATGCCGGTATGTATATTCTGCTCAATGGCGTCTATGGTTATAAGGGTCGATGTTACCGAGCTGCATCAGGTTGCAGGATGGATGGCACAGGTTTATTTCTGCGATCTGGTCGTCATTGCGATGCTTCTGATCCTGGTCGCATTGCTGGGACACACTTCGCCGATCTGGTTTCTTAAGCAGATCAGTCAGATCATGGTACAGGGATTTGCTGTGGCGTCAAGTAATGCCGTGATGCCGATGACCATGCAGACCTGCAAAGAGAAGCTTAAAATCTCGCCGGAGATCTATTCATTTTCCATACCGCTTGGAATTGTGATAAACATGGATGGCGGCTGTGTTACCATGCTGGTCAGTACATTTTTCCTTGCCAGAGTATATGGGATATCCATTCCGGCACAGATGCTGCTCCCGTATTTTGTTTCCGTGTTTATGCTTTCTGTGGCAGCCCCGGCAGTTCCGGGAGGTATACTGCTATGCCTTACCGTATTGCTGCCTCAGGTTGGCATTCCGATAGAGGGTATCAGTATAATCATCGGACTGTATTTTTTGGTATCCATGGTGCAGACAATGACAAACATCACCAGCACGGTAGTATGCTCGTTTATAGCAGACAGAAGTTTTGAACGGAAATAACTTTGATGAACATATTTAAGAAAAGTAATAATAACATACTTCATAAGCTATATTTTCAATTGGCTGTTGTAAACATATTGATCAATATGATCCAACCGTGCAATCAGTTGGTGGATACTATATTGACCGGAAGGGCGTTGGGGGCACAGGCACTTGAAGTATATGCGTTATTTCTGCCTGTCAATTCTTTCCTGCTTGCGATAAGCTGTGTGCTGTCAAAAGGAGTGCAGATCACTTCATCTCACATGGTGGGAAAGGGAGATTTTAAAAAGTCCAATGAAGCGGTCAGTACATCCTTTCTTGTGGGAATTGCCATAGCGCTGTCATTTTCGGTCGCCTGTTTTGTTTTCTCGGAACAAATGGCACATCTTTTGGGCGCGGGAGAACTTACAGAAAGTGTTTCGGATTATATCCGAGCCTACTCGATCGGTATCACTCCGGCTATCTTGCTTGATATGCTCATGTGTCTGATACAGATCGAGGGCAGAAGAAGACTTGTTGTATTGGGTTCGTTCTGTGTTCTTTTCGTAAATGCTGCAGGTGATATTGCCAATATCTGTATATTCCGCAAAGGAGTGACAGGGATGGCGTGGGCAACTTCGGTTGCCAATACCGTTACATTCATTTTCCTCGGATTCTTTTTCCTGACAAGATCCCGCCTGTATCAGATAGACCTGAGAAGTTTCAGCAAAAAGATGATGATGTTGATCTTAAAAAATGGATCTCCGTCACTTGCATATTTCGGAAGTCTCGTGATCAGGACGTCATTTATGAATATGCTTATCATTAACACTTTGGGAAGAAACGTGCTTGTTTCGATGCTGGTATTTACGAACTACGGTACGATCGCGGATGTTCTTATAGGAGGACACAGTGATGCCGTACTTGTAATGGGTGGAGTATTATACGGAGAGAAAGATCAGAAGGGTGCCGGTGAATTGTTGAAGATTTCGATCATAGCCGGAACAGTTATGATGATGATCACAGCAGCCTTAACGATTGGTTTTTCAACGCCTCTGGCAAAGGTCTTTCTAAATGAAAATGACATGGCATTTGTTCCGGAAGCCGGTCGTGCCCTGATTCTTGCTGCATTTTATCTTATACCCGATATAATTTCATGTATAGAGAAAAAGTATATTCAGGCAATTGGAAACGGCATGTATACAGGCGTTACGAATTTTATATATAATGTGATCTGCGTATGTGTGATAGCCGTAGTCCTTGTTCGTTTTATCGGTTTCGATGGACTGTTCCTGTCATTTACAGGTTGTTATATTATCGCAGCGATCGTCAATTCATTTTATGTCATATTCTATTCATTTAAACGCTTCAAAGCCCAGGGTGAAAATGTGACCGTATACACTGTCAGGGATATTGACGAATGCATCAGTGCATCAGAAATGATACATAAGTATTGCATCGATATGGGAATAGAGTCAAAAAGATCATACTATCTTGGATTGTTCACAGAAGAAATCGGTAAAAATATCCTTGCATATGGATTTAAGAAGGAACGCAATAATTCCATCATTATAAAATTGATGATCTCAGGCGAAAGGATAACCATCAGTATTAAAGATGACTGTGTTCTGTTCGATCCAACCCATTATTACGATACCATGAGAAATGATTCTGATAACACATCAGGTGGGATCGGAATAAGGATGCTGATGGGGCTTTCTAAAAGCGTGATATATACTACCGGATTCAACCTGAATAATCTACTTATAGAAGTATAAATTCGAATAAAAAGTATAAGAATATCGGACAGACTTAAACATTTGAATTTTGTTCGCCATTCCGATCTGTCTGATGGGATTGATGCGGGTACATTGAGCAAGGTGGTTGATCGATATTTCGGTAGTGACTGATGCTCAAAAGATCAGGGGAAAGTACGATACTTTTCTGCGTCTGCCTTTTAAGGTATACGCAGTTAATACGGATGAGTATGATAGGAACGGCATCAGTAAAGAGTATTATTCCCTAAGCATGGATGAGGCTGAAGAACTTGTTTCAAAGGGAGAACTTCTATATAAAGGCGAGGGACTTGCTTATCTGGAAGAAGTAGGCACAGACAGGACTAAATCGGGATACTGGCTTACCACTTATTTACCTCGCTTCTGAAATGATCTGATACGGTCGAGGCTCTCTTCCATTTTTTCTGTAAGACTGCGCTCGGAATTGAAGGCAAGAATGAACCGCCCCTTCTTCTTCAGAGCATCGGTTTCATCACGGATCTCCTGCTTGAGAGCTTCGTACCGGACTATGATATCGTTTTCTTTTGCAAATCTGCGTATCTTCCCCATAATATTCAGTGAGTAGTTAAGATCTATAAGAAGGATCCCATAGAACATACCGACAACAAAAGTGAACGCGATGTTGTTGTTAAACCATATGACAAGCCTGATCACATGTTTTTGTACGAAGAAATAATATACTGCCGCAAGGAGTGTCCAGATCAATGAAAATTTCAGGCATATGATCCCGCCGATATTAAAGTGCTCTTCGGAGTAGTCCCAAAGCTTGATCTTCATCCCCTTGATAAAGATAAGACCTGCGATATACTCGATTACAGTCATCATGATACCCATCGCAAGTATCTGGACAATGACCTGCAAGGGATCCAGTTCGCGTATGACATCTTCACCTATATAGGGGAACAGGGACA
Organism: uncultured Lachnospiraceae bacterium; assembly: GCA_900320345.1. GTDB lineage: Bacteria > Bacillota > Clostridia > Lachnospirales > Lachnospiraceae > UBA2868. The sequence continues at coordinate 5,123 of ONRZ01000140.1, forward strand.
TAACATATAAGGCCAGAAGTCCGAAACCGTAGAGCGGAAGAGAAGGCCCCATAAGAAACCCGGGATTGATCCATTTTCTTTGCGGATTTTTCGTGGAAATGAATCTTCTGAAAAAGAGCTCAAGCACCCAGCCAAACATACTGCCAACCATGAACAGAAATGCGACAGTAAGAAAAGCGGCTTCAAAAACAGTCATATTTTCCATTCTTATAACTTCCTCTTAATGAAAAGATGGTCTTCGATCCGTGAAAGGATATCTGAGATCATTATATCACAGATTAGCAATCCGTTCAGAGATGAATGCAGATATATTTCTGTATTACCCGCGACACTTTTTTTCATTGCGTAGGCTGAGCGGTGTTATCGTGGGTAGCGGGTAGCTGAATGGAGGGAAACATATGCTTGAAACAGGAACAAAAGCACCGGATTTTACATTGCCGGATCAGAACGGAGATATGCATTCATTGTCCGATTATCTCGGGAAGAAAGTGATATTGTATTTCTATCCTAAGGATAATACATCAGGTTGTACGAAGCAGGCGTGTGGATTCGCCGACAGATACCCTCAGTTCAAGGAAAAAGGAGCAGTGATCCTGGGCGTAAGTAAGGATTCTGTGGCATCACACAAGAAATTTGAGACGAATTACGGTCTTCCCTTCACCCTGTTGTCGGACACTGAACTTGATGTTATAAAGGCATATGATGTATGGAAGGAAAAGAAGAATTACGGGAAGGTATCCATGGGCGTTGTCAGAACCACATATCTGATCGACGAAAAGGGATATATAGTTAAAGCGATGGATAAGGTTAAGGCTGCCGATAATCCGAAGGATATGCTGGAAGCCATATGAGGATCAGTCATATATTGTCCCCATTGAATCGTCAACGACAAATTCAGTCCGGCAAAATCGATCCCGTTTTGTATTGACGGCGTAAGCGGTGACCAGTCCGTCAGGTTTCATATCGTTGATCATGATACGTTCGCCTTCTCCCGCATTAAAGATTATGTGATCGTATCTGATATTGTTTTCCTTCAGAAACCGGATCGTATGCGGCTTCTCATAATCACTTCTGGCAGTAAGAAAAATGATCATATCACGACGTGGTATTGATTCGAGAAATTCTCTGGCGCCGGGCAGGAATTCATCCCGCCCGAGTATATACGGTCCATCGTGAACGACCAGGGTACCATCGAGGTCCAATATCCATGTCTTGGGCATGGGTGAAATCTTTATCTTTTCTATTTTCCTCTTTTTCATATAGTTCGTTCAGTTGTTATGATTGTATCATACTCCCGTCCGGGCAGGAAAGCCATTGATCAACGCTGAGAACTTCAACCTTCTCCGGATTTTTTGGGATGTTGTATGCATCAACAAATATTGGTAAAATATTCATGTCGTAGGCTGAGCGGAGTTATTGAGGGTAACTGAATGGCAGAGTTGTGAATTGGTGAAAACAGATGATCGTATATGATGGACTAAAATCTGACTTTCTTTCAAGCTGTGAAAGAGATTCGATTGCAATG
>ONRZ01000143.1 GCA_900320345.1 uncultured Lachnospiraceae bacterium
CAAGGATTATCCGGGTGAGATATGGGTAGCGCGTAAGGATTCGCCGATGATAATCGGTGTTGATGCCAAGGCAAGTTATATTGCTTCGGATGTTCCGGCAATCCTTAAGTATACAAGGGATGTATATTATATCGGTAACCTTGAGATGGCCTGTCTTAAGGATAACGAGGTAAGATTCTATAACTTAGACGGTGAAGAGATAGGCAAGGATCTGTCGCATGTTGAATGGGATGCGGAGGCAGCGGAGAAGGGCGGCTTCGAGCATTTCATGATGAAGGAGATCCATGAACAGCCCAAGGCAGTTCAGGATACGATAAATGCATATATAAAGGAAGATAAAATAGATCTTGAAGGAACGGGTATAAGCGATGATGAGTTAAAGAAGCTTACACAGGTACATATTTCAGCCTGCGGATCTGCTTATCATGTCGGCGTACGAGTGGAATTGGCGTCTGAATTCAGATACCGTAACCCGATCCTTGATCCCGATTCACTGGTAATAGCGATAAGCCAGTCGGGAGAGACCGCCGACACTCTTGCGGCGATACGGGAAGCCAAGGGACGGGGGATAAAGACTCTCGGGATCGTAAATGTGGTCGGATCCACTATAGCAAGGGAATCAGACCATGTGATGTATACAATGGCAGGCCCCGAGATAGCGGTCGCAACAACCAAGGCGTACAGCGCGCAGCTTATCGCAATGTATCTGTTTGCGATAAGGCTTGCTTCCGTAAAGGGAACGATAGATAAGGACAGGGAAGCGCAGCTCATCGCGGAAATAAAGACATTGCCGGATAAGGTTGAGAGGTCGCTTGAGGATAAGGAGCGCCTGCAGTGGTTCACGGCAAAATTCTCAAACGTGCATGATGTATTTTTCATAGGAAGAGGCATAGATTATGCGATAAGCCTCGAAGGAAGCCTTAAGATGAAGGAGATAAGCTACGTCCATTCGGGAGCCTATGCCGCGGGAGAACTAAAGCACGGTACGATAAGCCTTGTTGAGGACGGAACGCTGATAATCGGAGTGCTCACCCAGTCAGACCTCTATGAGAAAACGGTATCGAACATGGTAGAGGTGAAGAGCAGGGGCGCGTACCTGTGCGGGATAACAAGCAGCGGGAACTATGAGATAGAGGATACGGCGGATTTTACCGTATATATCCCTAAGACTGAGGAGATATTTGAGGCATCATTGGCAGTGATACCGTTGCAGCTTATGGGTTATTATATGAGCGTTGCGAGAGGTCTTGATGTTGATAAGCCGAGAAACCTTGCAAAAAGTGTAACGGTCGAATAGTTTAATCAATAAACTTTCATTGAAACGGCATAGTGATTATGTTATACTTATACCGCATTCTGATAGGGAATGCGGTATATTATTTTAAGAAAGGACGATTATCATGGACAAGCTTAATTTACAAAAGACAGCTAATGAGATCCGTAAGGGTATCGTTACATCGGTTCATGCAGCCAAGGCCGGACATCCGGGTGGATCTTTATCCTGTGCAGATATAATGACATATCTGTATTTTGAAGAAATGAACATCGATCCTAAGGATCCTAAGAAGAAGGACAGGGACCGTTTCGTATTATCAAAGGGACACTGTGCGCCGGCGCTTTATTCGACACTCGCACACAGGGGATATTTCCCGGTAGAGGAGCTTGTGACGCTGCGTAAGCTTGGCTCACATCTTCAGGGACATCCGTGTATGCAGCATACGCCCGGTGTTGACATGAGCAGCGGTTCACTGGGACAGGGGATCTCGGTTGCAGTAGGAATGGCTCTGTCAGCGAAGATGTACGGAGATGATTTCAGGACATATACACTGCTCGGCGATGGTGAGATAGCAGAAGGTCAGGTTTGGGAAGCGGCAATGTTCGCCGGCTTTAAGAAGCTTGACAATCTCGTAGTGATAGTTGATAACAACAATCTCCAGATCGACGGTCCCATAACCGAGGTCTGCGATCCTTATCCTATAGATGAGAAGTTCAAGGCTTTCAATTTCCATGTTGTTAAGTGCGATGCTCATGATTTTGATTCCATCGCGGCAGCATTTAAGGAAGCCAGGGAAACAAAGGGCATGCCGACAGCGATCATTGCCAAGAGTGTAAAGGGTAAGGGAGTATCATTCATGGAGAACAATGTAGCATGGCACGGTACGGCTCCCAATGATGAGCAGTACGCTACCGCTATGGCGGATCTTGAGAAGGTAGGTGAAGCATTATGTCAGAAGTAAAGAAGATTGCAACAAGGGAAAGTTACGGTAATGCTCTCGTTGAGCTTGGTAATGAGCATGACGATCTTGTGGTTCTGACAGCGGATCTTGCTGCAGCCACCAAGACGGGCGTATTTAAGAAGGCTCATCCGGATAAGCATATAAATGTAGGTATCGCGGAAGCAAACATGACCGGTATCGCCGCCGGTATCGCAACAACGGGCAAGGTTCCTTTCTGCTCATCATTTGCGATGTTCTCTGCAGGACGTGCTTTTGAGCAGGTTCGTAATTCGATCGGTTATCCGCATCTTAATGTTAAGATAGGTGCTACACACGCAGGTATCTCGGTAGGTGAGGACGGTGCATCACATCAGTGTAATGAGGATATTGCACTTATGAGGACTATCCCGGGTATGGTGATCATCAATCCCGCCGATGATGTTGAGGCACGTGCAGCAGTTAAGGCAGCTTATGAATATGTGGGACCTGTTTATTTAAGGTTCGGCCGTGCGGCTGTTCCCGTATTTAACGATGAAGCTACATACAAGTTTGAAATGGGCAAGGGCATCGTACTTAAGGAAGGCAAGGATGTGACCATAGTTGCCACGGGCCTTACCGTTCCCGAGTCAATGGAAGCAGCTAAGATGCTCGCTAACGACGGTATTGATGCCGAGGTTATAAATATCCATACGATCAAGCCTCTTGATGAGGAACTCATCCTTAAGTCAGCGAAGAAGACCGGTAAGGTAGTAACGGCTGAGGAGCATTCGGTGATCGGCGGTCTCGGATCGGCAGTATGTGACTGCTTAAGCGAGAAGCTTCCGACACCTGTTAAGAAGATCGGTATGTATGACGTGTTCGGTGAGTCGGGATCGGCTTCGGCACTCATCCATAAGTACCAGCTTGATGCGGAAGGCATATATAACCAGATCAAGGAGTTTCTAAATAAAACAAAAACCTGGTAACGGATCTAAAAATATAAACCCGGGAGCAAATGAGCTCCCGGGTTTATTTGGAATATTCCGTGTGATCCGTTCCTTGCATCTGTAATGATAGCGTATGCAGGAACATCTGTCTAATTCTTTGTTGTGATCCGCGATCTCGTATATGAGCTTCTTTGAAGCCTCCCATCCAAGACACGGATCGGTTATCGATTTACCGTAGCATCCGCCACCGGGCGCCTGGGCTCCGTCCTCGATATAGCTTTCTATCATAAAGCCCTTGAGTATCCTGGCAATACGTTCATCATGTCTTGCTGAATGAAGGACTTCCTTGACTATCCTTCTCTGCTCAAAAGGATTCTTGTTGGAATTGCAGTGATTGGTATCAACAATGAGAGCGGGATTGAGAAGTTCCATCTCATCATAACAGTCACACAGCCTTACAAGATCCTCATAATGATAATTGGGCTTCATCGAACCGTGCTGGTCCGTATAGCCCCTTAGTATCGCATGGGTGTGCCTGTTCCCTTCGGAATGGACCTGCCATCCGCGGTAGATAAAGGTATGGCCGTTTTGTGCCGCGCTTATCGCGTTCATCATGACACGGTAATCACCGGAAGTCGGATTTTTCATTCCGACGGGAACGCTTATCCCGCTTGATGTCAGCCTGTGCTGCTGGTCTTCAACGGAACGAGCGCCTACCGCGACATAGATGAGCAGGTCATCGAGATATCCGTAATTCTCCGTATAGAGCATTTCATCGGCGCATGCAAACCCAGTCTCCATAACGGCGCGCATATGCAAATGCCTGGTAGCTTCTATACCCTTGAACAGATTGGGTTTCTCGGTGGGATCGGGCTGATGCAGCATTCCCTTATATCCTTCCGCGGTTGTCCTGGGTTTGTTCGTATATATCCTCGGGACAATGAATATCTTATCCTTAACTTCTTCCTGGATGGGAACGAGCCTTCCTATATAGTCCATCACGGAATCTTCATTATCAGCGGAACAGGGTCCTATTATCAGGATCAGCTTGTCTTTTCTTCCTTCAAAAATCGAAACAAGCTCGGCCCTTCTGTCCTGTATCGTTTCGTTCATCTTGGCTGTAAGGGGATACATTTCCTTAAGTTCCGCGGGTATCGCTAACTGCCTTTCGTATATCATTCCCATGTTGTCTATTCTCCTTCTGTCGTATTGTCTTTATCGCGTGATACCACTGCAAAAGTAGTTACATTATCATCGCTTGAGTTGATCTTCTCGTCAAGGACCTTAAGACCGTATCTTGCCGCCGTTTCAAGACTTGCTATGGCTGCCAGGGACATATCCTGTCTCTCTATGGCTTCCTTTGCGGCGACGGCGGTATTGGCTGCCTGGATGACTTTGTATCCGTGAGCCTTTATATAATCATCACATTGCTCTAAAGCCTTCGGATGGCTGATGACCGTTTTGATATCGCCGGCCCTGCTTCCCCGTATACCGAGCAGGTTCTGTACTATCGGAAAGGAATGTACAGAAAGGACATTAAGCTCTCCGCTATCCAGAAGGTCAGCTACCTCCTTTACTTTTCCTGCATAACTGTTTTCGGTGGGCAGAACGGCAAGATCACAGTCTCCCGAGCTTACCGCCTCATAGGCTTCTTTGAAACTGCCAAAAGAAACATATAATTCATCCGGGAATAATCTTTTTGCGACAATGTGTGCAAAAGCGCCTTCTACTCCGCTGTAGGCGATCTTTTTAAGCATATTTTACCTCCGGCTTTTGCCATATATAAAGATTGCTCATTTGCTCCTGTTTTGTCAACAGCAAATTTCTTTTACGTTTCTTGAATACCCATTATCCCTATATTATAATTAAGTGCGGACAAAAAGGAAGGGGTTTTGGCAGGTTTGATTTGTACAGCAGGGGGAATTGCTTTATAATATAGGGGTTATGGCAAAGATAAACAATTATTTTAAAGATAAATATGATGACGATCAGGCGGAGTTTCGTTCAAAGATAAGCAGACACCGCCGCTTTATCGTGTACAGGATACTCATCATCCTTGCGATCGCAGGTACCGTGTGCGGAGCGATGTACTACAATTATAAGAACATGATCTACACCGATTACACTGTATTGCGGACCATGGATTATGAGGAATCGACAACGGCAAAATATCTTAAGTTCAATAAAAATATCCTAAGGTACAGTACCGACGGTATATCTGCGTTCAATATGGACAACGAGATGCTGTGGAATAAGACCTTCGAGATGCAGAATCCGATCGTTGATGTATGTAATGATTACGTTGCCGTCGGTGACTATAAGGGCAGCAAGATCTATGTGCTCAACAGTCAGGGACCGCAGGGTGAGATAGATACGACTTTGCCGATACAGAATCTGTGTGTTTCTGGGACCGGAAATGTTGCTGTCATCCTTGAAGAAGGCGAGGTAACCTGGGTCAAGCTGTTCAATAAGGAAGGGCAGAATATCGCAAACGACAGGACTACGATGGATAAGAGCGGTTATCCGGTCGCGATCGCGATATCGGATGACGGCATAATGCTGTGCGTTTCCTACCTTATTATAGATGGGGGCTCGCTGACATCATCGGTGGCATACTATAATTTCGGAAATGTCGGACAGAATGAGATAGACAATCTGGTAGCAGGTTATAATTTCAGTAATTCCATAATCTCCTATGTAAATTTCATGAACGCCAATACATCCTTTGCTGTCGGGGACAACCGTTTTGAGATCTTCAAGGGTGCACAGAAACCGGAGAATGTGTTTGAAACGGAGATAACCGACGAGATAAAGAGCGTATTTTGCAACGAGGATTACATAGGTCTTGTCTATGCGGAGGGCAGGAGTGAAAACCCTTACCATATAGATGTATACAACACTGCCGGTGAGATCGTGTTTGCGCAGGATTTTGCCTTGGATTACAGCGATGTTGTGTTCAATAAGGATTTTGTGATCATTTATAACAGTGATGACTGTATCATTTATAATCTGAAAGGTGTCGAGAAGTTTAACGGGACGTTCAAGGACAGCATTGTCGAGATGGTGCCTACGGATTCGATCACCAAGTATCTGCTTGTGTCGGGGACAAGGACAGAAGAGATACAGCTTAAATGATCCGGGAGGATCAGTACATATATTAATGGGGCAGAGTATAAGGAATGGAGATAAACAGGTTGTTTGCGGCTGTAGCTGCACTGTTTGTGATATTTATATTTATCGGATGGCATAAGGGGTTTTTAAGGATAGTCATTTCTTTTGCGGGAACGATAGTCATAATAATCGCAGTAGCGATCATGTCACCGAAGTTAAGCAGATATGTTGTCGAGAATACCGGTATATATGAAAGAACACAGGAAAAGGTAACGGAAGTATTCATCGAAAAACTCACTTCTGCGGACGAAGAGGATGACATGACGGTTTCCGAAGATGAAGGGACCGGCAGTTCATATCTTAAGGAACTGGATCTGCCCGACATACTTAAAAACGATCTGATCGAAAAAACGGCATCTAAGATGTATCAGGCTCTCGTAGCTGTTGTTATAAAGGACTATATTTCGGTCTATCTTGCAAAGCTCATCATTAACGCGGGTTCATTTGTGGCAATGTACGCCGCATTGTCACTGGCTCTGTGGGTGGTCGTAAAGTCATCCGATATCATAGCTAAGATCCCGGTGATAAAGGGGTTCAATAAAATACTCGGAGCACTTACGGGCGCGGCACAGGCGCTTATCATCGTATGGATATTTTTCTTTGTCGTGATCATGTTCATGGGGAACGAGGCGGGCAGCAGGCTTCTTAAGGATGTGCAGGCTTCAGCCTTTCTCAGATATCTGTTCAACAATAACTATCTGTTCAGGTTCATTTCGTGATCCCGGGTTATCAATGAAAAGGGTCATGTCTTTGGGATATTGTTCCCGGGATTGTGGTTAAATAAGGATGCTTCCACAAGATATTGTGGGAGTATTTTTTTATGAACGGTAAAAGGAAAAATTGCCTCAAAAAAAGCTAAAAAAGGCATTGACAAGGCAAAATCACAATGATATTATGTATAAGCTGTCGCGGTAAACGGCAGTATATATCTGTGTGAAAATGCAGATAGGGAACCTTGAAAATCTAATAGTATAAACCATCCTCGAAAAATTTCAAAAGTTAAATTTTTCAGAACGACCCTAAAGTAAATTTAGGACAAAGGATAAGCTAGCTTATCCTGAGAATCAAACATTATAATTGAGAGTTTGATCCTGGCTCAGGATGAACGCTGGCGGCGTGCCTAACACATGCAAGTCGAA
>ONRZ01000207.1 GCA_900320345.1 uncultured Lachnospiraceae bacterium
TCATGATAGAATAATTCAAATCGGAATTTGAATTTTTTAAATGGATGCGCCCGAGGAAATAATACCCATTAAATCAGGAAAGCAGAAGAATAGTAGGTAAAAATAGATGTGATCTTAAGGGAAAATACCTACTAAATCAGGAAAGCAGAAGAATAGTAGGTAAAAATGCATGCGACTTTAAGTGAAAATACCTACTAAATCGAGAAAGCAGAAGAATAGTAGGTAAAAATGAATGCGACTTTAAGTGAAAATACCTACTAAATCGCAAGAGCAGAAGAATAGTAGGTAAAAATGGATGCGCTCCTGGGGAAAAATACCCACTATATCAGGAAAGATGGAATTTGGTAGGTAAATTCAAGTTTTGTACATATAGAAACACTTTTGTAAAAAGGGACAACAAAATACACAGTCGCAAAGCAGGAGAAAGACCGGGAAATGTCAAATGATATGGTAAATAAGGACAGTATAATAAGGGCAACAGCGGCAGGCGGACAGATAAGGGCGTTTGCCGCATCTACGAGGGATATGGTGGAGACCGCAAGAAGTGCTCATAACACAAGCCCCGTGGTGACCGCGGCTCTCGGAAGGATGCTCACGGCAGGAGCGATGATGGGAGCGATGATGAAAGGGAAGGACGATCTTCTTACCCTTCAGATAAGGGGCAGCGGTCCGATGAAGGGGATAACCGTGACCGCGGGTTCGCCCGATGAAGAGACCGGGATGGTGGATGTCAAGGGATATGCACTGGTCCCGGATGCTATCTTGCCTGCAAGATTATATCCTCTTAAAGATCAAACAATACCTAAACTCGATGTCGGTGGTGCGATCGGAGTCGGCGTGCTCAGCGTTATAAGGGATCTGGGGCTTAAGGAACCGTATTCGTCGCAGGTGGCATTACAGACCGGCGAGATAGCCGAAGACCTTACCTATTATTTTGCGACCTCCGAACAGGTACCGTCGGCTGTGGGGCTGGGCGTTTTAATGGAGAAGAACAATACGGTAAAGCAGGCAGGAGGATTTATCATACAGTTAATGCCTTTTGCTTCGGAGACGCTCATCTCACAGCTTGAGAGCAGATTGTCGGGGCTCCCTTCCGTGACCACACTGCTTGATGAGGGAAGGTCGTCGAAGGAGCTGCTTGAATACATCCTCGGGGATCTGGATCTTGAGATAAATGATACCCTGCCGACGAGGTTTTACTGTAACTGCGATAAGGCAAGAGTCGAGAAGGCGCTCATAAGCCTTGGTAAAAAGGAACTTGACGATATCATAAGTGACGGAAAAGACATCGAGTTAAGGTGCCATTTCTGCAACAGGGCGTATAATTTTTCATTGGATGAGATAAAGAAGATACGGAGCATGTGATGTACAGATTTTTCGTGCGGCCCGGGAATATATGCGGTAACGACATATATATCGAAGGGCAGGATTTCAATCATATAAAAAATGTTCTGCGGATGCGCGTCGGTGAGGAACTCTCTGTTGTCGCCGAGGAAGATACGGGTATGGAAGGATATGCCGGTGCGGAAAGCGGTGAAAATGCGGAAAGTGTTGGCGGTAAGGAATACCGGTGTGAGATAGCGGATTATGAAGAAGACAGAGTCCATCTTAAACTGCGTTTTATCAAGGAAGATAATGTTGAACTCCCGAACAGGATATACCTCTTGCAGGGTCTGCCAAAGGGCGATAAGATGGAACTTATCATACAGAAGGCGGTCGAACTGGGAGTATTTGAGATAATCCCGGTACAGATGAAGCGCAGTGTGGTAAGATATGACGGTAAGAAGGAAGCGTCTAAGATAACACGCTTCAATGCGATATCAGAGGCTGCGGCCAAGCAGAGCAAGCGCAGCATCATACCGTGCGTCCGGCATGTCATGAGCTTTAAGGATGCGGTAACATACTGTAAGGATATGGATGTGAAGCTTCTCCCCTACGAACTTGCCGACATGGATGCGATGGATAAGACGCGGGAGATTTTTGGGAACATACAAAAGGGACAGTCGGTAGCTGTTTTCATAGGGCCGGAGGGCGGTTTTGACGAGACGGAATATGAGCAGGCAGCAGTCGCCGGGTTTACACCGATAACCCTCGGTCACCGGATACTGCGTACCGAAACCGCCGGCATGACCGTATTGGCCTGGCTCGGCTATGTACTCGAGTAAGACACGGGATAAGGAAAATAAAAATGAGAGCATATTTGGATAATTCGGCGACAACAAGATGTTTTGATGAGGTCCGCGAATATATGTCCGAGATAATGGACAGATATTACGGCAATCCGTCGAGCATGCATATGGTGGGTGTTGAAGCGGAAAAACATATAAGATACGCTACGGATATTTTCACCGGACTCCTTAAGGCGGATGCAAAGGAGATAGTATATACTTCCGGCGGCACAGAATCCGATAACATGGCCCTTATAGGATGCGCAAGGGCAAACCAAAGGGCGGGGAAACATATCATAACGACGAAGATCGAGCATCCGGCTGTCCTTGAGACCTGTGCTTATCTTGAGAGGGAAGGCTATGAAGTAACATACCTTGATGTGGATGAGTCAGGCTGTGTAAGGCCCGAAGATCTTAAGGCTGTGCTCCGGGATGATACCATACTTGTCTCCGTCATGTATGTAAATAACGAGATCGGGTCGCTGCAGCCGATAGGTGAGCTTGGACGTATCATCAAGGATCGTAACCCATCCGCTTTATTCCATGTTGACGCCGTGCAGGGTTTCGGCAAGGTCAGGATCAATCCGAAACGCGAAAAGATTGACCTTCTGTCGATAAGCGGGCATAAGATCCACGGACCGAAGGGCGTGGGTGTGCTGTATGTGAACGGAAAGGCGAAGATCCAGCCGATAGTATTCGGGGGCGGACAGCAGAGGGGACTGCGATCGGGTACGGAAAATGTTCCCGGCATAGCCGGCATGGCGAAGGCGGCACAGTTGCTGTATTCCGATTTTGATGATAAGATAGACAGGCTGTATGAACTTAAAACGTATTTCGTTAATGAGCTTATGAAGCTTGACGGCGTGACCGTAAACGGGTTGCCGGAAACTGTCGATGCACCGGAAGTTTCAGATGGGTGTGAAAAATGGGACCGGAAGTATCGACGGGATCCCTGAAAAAACAATAAGAATGACAGCCCCTCATATCGTAAGTGCGTCTATAGAAGGTATCCGCGCCGAGGTGCTGCTGCATGCACTTGAAGAGAAGGAGATATATGTTTCTTCGGGTTCCGCATGTGCGAGCAATAAGCCGGCGATCAGCGAGACTCTTAAGGCTATTGGAGTCAGGCGGGAGCTACTTGATTCTACGATAAGATTTTCAATGAGTGTTGAAACCACTAAGGAAGAACTTGATCATACATTGGAGGCACTTAAGGAACTGCTGCCGGCGCTCAGACGTTACACAAGGAGATAATATGACTTATACATCATTTTTGATAAAATATGCGGAGATAGCGATAAAGGGTAAGAACCGTTACGTGTTTGAAGATGCCCTGATAAAGCAGATGAAATATGCCCTTAAGAGTGTCGAGGGTGAATTTGATGTAACCAAGACGCAGGGCAGGGTGCACGTTGAGTGCTTAAGCGATTACGACTATGACGAGGTCGTGGAGGCGCTGAGCCGGGTGTTTGGCATAACCGGGATCTGCCCAGTCGTACATGTGCCGGATGAGGGTTTTGACAGGCTTGCGGAAGACGTAATAAGGTACATCGATGAAGAGTATCCCGATAAAAATACGACTTTCAAGGTGAACTGCCGGCGTGCGAGAAAAAATTACCCGATGGATTCGCAGGAAGTGAATGCCGCTATGGGCGAGCGTATCCTCGATGCTTTCCCGCAGATAAAGGTTGACGTGCATGACCCCAAGATCCTGCTCACTATCGAGATAAGGGATGACAATATCTATATCTATTCGAAGGTGATCCCGGGTCCGGGAGGTATGCCGGTGGGAACGGGCGGCAAGGCTATGCTGCTCTTATCCGGCGGTATCGATTCACCGGTAGCATCTTGCAAAACAGGTAGCGAAATATGCGGGTCCGATCAACCTGCATGTGATCAATTTTACGGATATCCAGCTTGAGATCTATGAAAAATGTCCGCATGATGAACTTACTATAATCATGCGCCGTTACATGATGAGGATAGCGGAAGACATAGCTAAGAAAAATGACAGCCTTGCCCTTATAACCGGCGAGAGCCTGGGACAGGTCGCATCCCAGACGATGCAGTCACTCGCGGCGACGAACGAGGTATGCACATTGCCTGTTTTCCGTCCTCTTATCGGCTTTGACAAAAACGAGATAATCAAGATATCGGAGAAGATAGATACTTACGAGACATCGATACTCCCGTTTGAAGACTGCTGTACCATCTTTGTTGCGAAACATCCGGTAACAAAGCCGAACATAAACATTATCAAACGTTCCGAAACAAAGCTTTTGGAGACTATAGATGAACTCTACGCAAGAGCGATCGAAACGGACGAAGTCATCACCGTTTCATAGTGGCAGATCAATACTGTTCCTTGCAGGCTGCGCTTTGGGTGCGGTCTGTTTTTTGTGGGTTTACGGAGCAGGCATATTAAACCCGGTCTATGACGACTGGCTGCTTAACGGCGACATGGACCTTATGCAGCATTACATCGGCTTCTGCCATTACAGGATGAGTGCGTGGCGCTTCCCGTTTGGCATGATAGATACCTTAAGTTATCCGACGAGCATGTCTGTCATATATACGGATTCGATACCTTTGGCCGCACTGTTTTTCAAAATATTTAACGGCATACTGCCGGTGCATTTCCAATATTTCGGCATCTTCGGCCTTGTAAGTTTCATGCTGACGGGCGGGCTTTCGTCCCTTCTCACATATTCGCTTATTTCGGGAAGCGGCAGAGACGATGCTGCGGATGATAACAAAGCAGATGATAAAAACGGGTTAGAGGGATACTTTTCCGAGTCAAGCGACGGCCGCATCCCGTTTATAAACAGGAATCTGCCTTATGTGTTAAGCCTGTGCGCATCGATCATTTATATCCTTAGCTTCACGGTGCTGCAGCGCATGTTCTACCACACGGCTCTCGGAGCGCAGTGGATCGTGATCCTGTCGCTTTACATCTGGATTGGGACTTTTGTGCGTCGGCATACACAGCTACTATGTGCCGATGGCCGGCAGCATTTTGCTCGCGGCATCTGTTGAAAAGGCGATAGGAATGATAAAAAAAGATGCCTTACAGACAAAGATCGTGATCAGGGACGAGTTTATAAATATCCTTGGTTTTTGTGCATCGGGCCTTATCACACTCTTTGCCTTCGGCGCCTTCCATGGTCCGTCCGGCGGATACGACGAGGGACTTGGGAGCTTTACGAGCAACCTTAACACCTTCATAAATCCCATATACGGGAGCATCATCATAAAGCCCATGAAGCTGTATTATGATTTCCAGTATGAAGGTTACGGATACCTCGGCATAGGTGTGTTCATGCTCCTTGCGGTATCGCTCGTATATCTTGCCGGGAAAATAAGGGCGGCAGGTTTCAAGGCTTACTTTAGGGAACACATAAGGGCAGCTGTTTTCTTATGCCTTCTCTTGATCGACTTCATGCTCGCGGTA
>ONRZ01000069.1 GCA_900320345.1 uncultured Lachnospiraceae bacterium
TCAGGAGACGCATCTTCGTTTCCGGTAAGGGTATCATCATCGGGAAGAGCATCATCTGCGGGAATTGCGGGACGTTCCGTAAGTCCGGAAAAAGCCGAATAGATCGACACATGGTCATATATACAGCGCCAGCCGCTGGATGAATCGGCAGTGACACAGATATATCCGTGCCCATCTTCATCGTCCGCAAAGCTGGCGGCACAGTTCCTCGACTGGACCACGAAACCGGTCTTGGCGCATTCTACCGTAAGCCCGCAGTCCTTATCCTCTATACGGCGGAGGAACCAGTTGGAAACCGTGATCCCTTCGGGATGCTGTTCTGTCGGAGATGTTGTATAGGTATGGGCATTCAGCACTTCACGGCACATTTTATTGTCTATGCCCGCGTGCATTATCATTGCCATATCATAAACGGTACTGTAATGCTGTTCGTCATACATTCCCGCAACGTTGGTAAAATGTGTGCTGTCTGATAACTGCAGTTCCTTGAGCCTCTCGTTCATCATCTCAACGAAGGCTTCTTCAGAGCCTGCGATATAGGTGGCAAGTGCTATGGCAGCGTCTCCGCCGGAAGGAAGGATCGTTCCGTATAACAGATCCCTTATCGTGACCTCTTCATTTTCGGCAAAGCCCACTGCACTTAAGTCATTTCTGTAACTGTAATCCGTGAACTCAAGGGTAATGGTCATTTTCTGATCAAGATCCTCTTCGGTCAGATGCTCACAGGCTACGAGGGCTGTCAGTATCTTGGTCATTGACGCGGGACTGATCCGTTCTCTGGCATTACGCTGTGCTAAAATGGTATCATCGGCAAGATCGATAAGGATCCCGTAACTGCTTACGACATCCGAGGGAAGACCGGTGGTCGCAGCATTATCCTCGGCTGAATATACCGTAAGGTTATGTTCGGGCTTGACTTCCTCTTCCTCGGGGAATTCGGTCGCGATCTTCTCTATCGAGATGTTGGGCATAACAGCTGCCTTTTCCTCTTCTTCCTCATGTGACATAAGGATGAGGAAAACAGCGCCGGTTATTATAGCGACTGCAATGACGGCAGGGAGCACGAATCTGAACAGCCGGTCGATGAGCTGCTGTTTTTTGCGCAGTCTCGCGGCGCCCTCACGTTTTGCTACGGATTTTCTCTTTATTATTTCTTCTTCAATGCTGTTGTATTGGTTCATGGTGTCAGAGTAAATTATATATGTAGTGAGTAATCATTATACCACAGCATGTGCCAATAAATCTATAGAAGATACCATATATTGTATGGATCAAAACGGGACAGTATCTGTTATGAACGGGTAACGATAAACGTAAACGATGATCAGGTTCGATCTTCTTAAATGATCTGAGGAAAAATACGAAAATGAATATATTATATGAAGATAAAGATATCATAGTGGTTGAAAAACCTGCGGGAATGCCGGTCCAGACAAGCAGTATCACGCAGAAGGATATGGTGAGTGAACTGAAAAACCACCTGCATGCAAAAAACGGCGGTTCCTATCTGGGAGTGATACACCGTCTTGACCAGCCGGTTAAGGGGATAGTTGTCTTTGCGGTCAATGAAAAGGCTGCGGGAAAGCTGAGCAGACAGGTAAGAGAGGGCATTTTTGACAAACATTACTATGCCGTTGTTGAAGGCATTATAGAGACTCATGAAAGGAAGGTGCTTGAAGATCATCTGATAAAAACAAAAGAAAATACAGCCAAAGTAGCTGCAAAAGGGACAAAGGACGCAAAGAAGGCAGTACTTTCGTATACAGTGACCGGCATAAACAGGGATAAGGAAATAACATTGCTGGATATAGAACTTATGACGGGACGGTTCCATCAGATAAGGGCACAGCTGTCGCATGCGGGACACCCGATAGTTGGTGATGTAAAATACGGAGCAAAAACGGCGGAACCCGACAGGAGTATAAGGCTGTGCGCATATCGTTTAAGCTTTGAGCATCCGGGCACGGGTAAAAGGATGGATTTTGAACTTGATATCCGAAAAGACGGTGACTCTTTTTGGGATTATACCGGTAAGCAGGATGAAGAGACGGGAACAGATGATCAAATAACTTAAGCACTTGCATAAAACATCTATATTTTATACAATCATATAATGGATTTATTCTAATATAAGGAGATTATGAAAATGGCTGAGAAGAAGCTTGTCGAAGCGATCACCGCGATGGAGGATGATTTTGCCCAGTGGTACACGGATGTTGTAAAGAAGGCGGAACTGCTTGATTACACTTCGGTAAAGGGCTGTATGGTCATAAGGCCTGCGGGTTATGCCATCTGGGAGCTGATACAGAGCCAGATGGATGAGAGGTTCAAGGCGACCGGGGTTAAGAATGTTTATCTTCCCATGTTCATACCCGAGAGCTTATTAAATAAGGAAAAGGATCATGTGGAAGGGTTTGCGCCGGAGGTTGCGTGGGTAACACACGGCGGGATGCAGCCGCTTCAGGAGAGACTGTGCGTGCGTCCTACCTCGGAAACTCTCTTCTGCGATTATTATAAAAATACGGTACACAGTTACAGGGATCTTCCCCAGGTCTGCAACCAGTGGTGTTCGGTTGTGCGCTGGGAGAAGGAGACAAGGCCCTTTTTAAGGAGCCGTGAGTTCTTATGGCAGGAAGGCCACACCGCACATGCAACCGCAGAGGAAGCAGAAGAGAGGACTCTTCAGATGCTCAACGTATATGCGGATTTCTGTGAGCAGGTTCTGGCGATCCCCGTTATAAAAGGACGCAAGACGGATAAGGAGAAGTTCGCCGGAGCCGAGGCCACCTATACGATAGAGGCACTCATGCATGACGGTAAGGCGCTGCAGTCCGGTACCAGCCACAATTTCGGAGACGGATTTGCCAAAGCGTTCGAGATACAGTATACGGATAAGAACAATACTCTCCAGTATGTTCATCAGACTTCATGGGGTACGACAACAAGGCTTATCGGTGCCGTTATCATGGTCCATGGTGATAATTCCGGTCTGTGCCTGCCTCCTAAGATCGCACCCACACAGGTAATGGTGATACCCATCCAGCAGAAGAAGGAGGGAGTGCTTGAAAAGGCCGAAGAACTCTGTGCCGGACTTAAGAAGGTGTGCAGGGCAGATATAGACGATACGGATAAGAGTCCCGGATGGAAATTCTCCGAGCAGGAAATGAGAGGAATCCCTCTTCGTGTTGAGATAGGTCCCAAGGATCTTGAGGCGGGAAAATGTGTTATCTGCCGCCGTGATACAAGGGAGAAGACCGAGGTTTCGCTTAATGAGTTAGAGGCAAAGGTGACGGAGCTCCTTGACAGGATGCAGGTCGAGATGCTTGAGAGAGCAAGAGAACACAGGGAGAAACATACCTTTGTTGCCAAGGATATGAGTGAGTTCAGAAGGCTGTTTGCCGAAGAGACCGGTTTTGTAAAGGCTATGTGGTGCGGTGATCAGGCTTGTGAGGATGCGATAAAGGAAGAGCTTGCGGTAACGAGCCGCTGTATGCCGTTTGAGCAGGAGCAGCTTGCGGATACCTGTGTCTGCTGCGGAAAGGCCGCCAAGAAGATGGTGTACTGGGGCAAGGCTTATTAAGACAGGCTTAGGATCATCCGGCAAAAGGAAGAAATGTTATTAATATAATCAGAAGAGAGAAGGTAAGAAAAATGAAGGTTTTGGTCATAAACTGCGGAAGTTCATCCCTTAAATTCCAGCTCATCGATTCCGATACGGAGGAGGTACTGGCGAAGGGGTTATGCGAAAGGATAGGGATAGACGGGGGTATGGTGACATATCAGCCCGAGGGAAAGGATAAGATAAAGAAGCAGGCAGACATGCCAGATCACACAGAAGCCGTAAAGCTTGTGATAGAGAGTCTTATCGATAAGGAAAACGGAGTAATTTCATCCCTTGATGAGATAGGTGCGGTAGGACACAGGATAGTCCATGGCGGAGAGAGTTTTTCATCCGCAACGATAATAGACGAAAAGGTCATAAAGGCGATAGAGGAATGCAACGATCTGGCACCCTTACACAATCCGGCAAACCTTATAGGCATCCGTTCATGTCAGAAGATAATGCCGAATGTGCCGATGGTTGCCGTGTTTGATACGGCGTTCCATCAGACAATGCCCAAGAAAGCTTATCTTTACGGGATCCCGTATGAGTATTATAAGAAATACAAGGTCAGGAGATACGGATTCCACGGAACAAGCCATGAATTTGTATCAAAGAGGGCTGCGGAATTCCTGGGAAGGGATATAAATGATCTTAAGGTCATCGTATGCCATCTTGGAAACGGAGCGAGCATAAGCGCGGTAAAGAACGGTAAATGTGTTGATACGAGCATGGGACTTACACCGCTTGAAGGATTGTTCATGGGGACGAGGAGCGGAAACTTGGATCCCGCGATCCTGCAGTTCATCAGCAATAAGGAAAAGCTGACCATAGACGAGATGCTCAATATCCTCAACAAGAAATCGGGTGTGCTCGGTATGTCCGGAGTATCAAGCGATTTCAGGGATCTCGGAGAGGCCGCACACGAAGGAAACGAGCAGGCTAAGACTACACTGGAGGCATATTCGTACAGGGTGGCGAAGTATATAGGTTCGTATGCTGCGGCAATGAACGGAGTGGATGCGATAGTATTTACCGCAGGTGTCGGAGAGAACAATATAGAAGTCCGTCAGATGATAGGAGAGTATCTCGGATACCTTGGTACAGGAGTTGATAAGGATAAGAACAATATAAGAGGAGAAGAAGCAGTGATCTCACCCGACGGAGCAAAGGTGAGCGTGCTTGTGATCCCGACGAACGAAGAACTTGCGATCGCAAGAGAGACTGTAAAGCTGGTCGGATAACAGATCCGGTCCGGGAAGACAGCAGAGGAAATGGAAATAATCGACAACGATAATATAAAAGGATCCCGTATGCATATAGAACTGCCGGATAAGGTCAGGCTTATCATCAATAAACTCACAGATGAGGGCTTCGAGGCTTATGCCGTGGGCGGATGCGTACGGGATTGTTTGTTGGGTAAGGAACCGAACGACTGGGATATTACTACATCTGCCACGCCAATACAGGTAAAATCGCTGTTCAGACGTACGATCGACACCGGCATACAGCACGGAACGGTTACAATAATGTTGGGTAACGACGGATTTGAGGTTACAACATATCGTATCGACGGAGCATATGAGGATTCAAGACATCCGAAGCAGGTGACCTTCACCGCAAGTCTTGAGGAAGACTTAAAGAGGCGTGACTTTACCATCAACGCGATGGCATATAATGATGAAAAGGGGATCGTGGATCTCTTCGACGGGCTTTCGGATATCAAAAGAAAAAAGATAAGGGCCGTGGGAGAACCGGTCGACCGGTTTAATGAGGATGCTCTAAGGATACTTCGGGCAGTAAGATTTGCGGCACAGCTTGATTATGAAATAGATGAAAAAACCCTGAAAGCGGTAGAAGAACTGGCTCCCAATCTAAGTAAGATCAGTGCGGAGAGGATCAGGATGGAACTGCAGAAGCTCCTTATGTCAAAGCATCCGGAGAAGCTTCTTACCCTGTATGAGACGGGAGTAACAGGGGTGATACTTCCGGAGTTCGACCTGATGATGGAAACTTCGCAGAATACGCCGCACCATATGTACAGTGTAGGGATCCATACGATAGAAGCACTTAAAAATTCGGTCAGGTTTGATGAAAACCTGTCTGAGAACGACATAAAGATCATAAGGCTGACAATGCTTCTGCATGATTCCGGCAAACCTGCCGCCAAGACCACGGATGAAGACGGTCGAGAACATTTTAAAGGTCATTCCGCCTTCAGTGAAGGTATAGCTTCAGAGGTAATGCACAGGCTTAAGTACGATAATGATACTTTAAATAAGGTAAAGAGACTGGTCAGATATCATGATCACAGGAAAAAGCTGACGGAGGCAAGAGTAAGGCAGACCATAGTACTTATCTCAAAAGAGCTCATGCCGCTCTGGTTTATCGTAAGGCGATGTGATATCTGCGCACAGAGTCTTATGTACCGGGAAGAGAAGCTTAAGGATATCGATGAGTGCGAAGAGATATACACAAGGATCATAAAGCGCGGTGACTGCCTGTCGATAAAGGAGCTTGCCCTGACCGGTTCCGATCTTATGGAACTTGGTATAAAGCCGGGTCCAAAGCTTGGAGATATACTTAACAGACTTTTTGATGAAGTACTTGATGTTCCGGAGCATAATACGAAGGAATATCTTACAGGCAGGGTGATCAATATATATAAGGAAGAGTTTTCATGAGAAGAGCCATAGTACCCATATGCGTTATAATCTTTATAATGTTTGTGGCCTGTTATCTTATCATAATGGAATATGCCAAACAGAAGGCTGTGGACAGGGTTGAACAGGAGACGGAGCAGGAGGAAGTTTCCACTGAGATCCCGGAGGGCAGAGAGGAAGGCATACACGGACTTCTGCTTGATATAAACGAAGAAGACAGGTTCATGAGCTTTCAGGATGTTTCCACAGGCAAGGTATATGAACTTCCGTATGAGAGCGGGGTTAAGATAGAAGGTCGTCACGGAGATGCGATGACTCTGCCGCAGATCATGCCGGGGCAGATATTTGAACTGTATTACTCAAAGGCCACAAGGAAGTTAAGCGGTCTTAAGATATCCGATAAGATATGGACTTATACCGATGTTACAAGATTTTCATTCGATGAGCATAAAAAGGTCATGATGATCGGTGACGAGGCGTTCAGTTTCACGAATGATCTTAAGATATTTTCACAGGATAAGGAAATAGAGATCATGGATGTGACGGATATGGACCGGCTTATAGTCCGCGGGATCGATAAGCAGGTACTGTCGGTCATTGTGGATAAGGGACACGGGTATTTAAGAGTCCTTAACGATACTTATTTTGTGGGCGGATGGATCGAGATAGGACAGGAGATAATAAAGCCCATAACCGAGGATATGCTGATCCCCGTGGGTGAAGGAAAATATACGGTCAAGGTGACCAACAGGGGTTATGCCGGACAGGAAGATGTAACGATAGCACGGGATAAGGAAACATCGATCGATCTGTCGAAGATAGAGATAGAAGAAGTGGCGATCGGGCACATACTTTTCAAGATAGAACCCGATTATGCCAGACTGTATATAGATGATGAGATAACCGATTTTGAAGAGAGGGTACCTCTCGAGTTCGGCGTACATGCGATAAGGGTTGAATGTGCCGGATATGATACCATAAATTCAAACATAAGGGTCGGTTCCGATTATGCGGAGATAGATATAACGATGGATGAAGAGAGAGAGGATACTTCAAGTTCATCATCGAGTTCATCAAGTTCCTCGAGTTCTTCGTCAACAGAGATTGTTAGCGGGAACGAGCTGTCTTCAACAAATACAGGGACCGTGATAACGCAGCAGAACGGATCGGGTTCATCTTCTTCAACGAGTACCTCTGTCCCGGTGATATCGGGGGTACAGAAGATACATATAGAACAGCCGGCAGGGGCTGAAGTATACCTTGACGGGAACTATGTGGGCATAGCACCCGTAAGTACCGGGAAGGTAACAGGCTCACATGTCATCACATTGAGCAAAGACGGGTATAAAACGAGGAGTTATACGGTAAATATAGGAAATGACGGAAACGACGTGACTTTCAGCTTCTCGGCGTTAACGCAGGAATAAGACCGGGAGATCTGCCGGCAGTGTAAGAGAGGGTTTGGGAGCCTGACATGAAAAAATATCTTACAAAACTAAAGGAACTTATCGTTCCGGAGGGAAGCGAGATACAGGTAGCGGCATTTAACATCCTTGCAGTTTGCGGGATGACCGTAAGTGCCGTGGTCGCCTTATATAATCTGCTGTTCGGTTTCAGGCTGCAGCCGTTTTTCTTCGTATTTGCCGTTGTATTTACGGCTTTTCTTTTAAACGGCGTAACCATGGCGGTACTGGTCATATTCGAACTTGCGTGGTATGCCGCACTGAGCCTGCATACTTACTATAACCCGATGTCTGTTAAGATGAACGCAAGTAAGGAAGTATTTATCATGGATGCCATTGTATGCGAGACAATAGTTTCCATCTCTCTTGCGGTCACCATGTATTTTCAGATACGCGTATACAGGAAAATCAGTTAAATCATGCTATTCAGCCAAGGCCCAGATAGACGGACTTAAGAATATCTGGACGGGTGAAGCGGCAAACTCATATCAGACAAGTTTCCAGAAGCTTATGG
>ONRZ01000144.1 GCA_900320345.1 uncultured Lachnospiraceae bacterium
CCGAGTATGCTTCCTATCTCATCATACAGATGCCTGACGTTATAACCGTATCCCTGCTGGCCAAAGCCTCCGAAATTATTAAGATCCTGCCTTATCTGCGATGCCGTGACCTTCATCATCTCGGAGAGTTCCTGAGAGGATATCCTCTCTACGCCTTCATCATTCAGTTCACCCAAATACCGATAATATCTCGGAAGCCTGCTTATGACGGCCCGTGATATTTCCTTCTCTTCCAATGACATACCCCGCTGTTTTACTCACTCAAAAGACTCTAATGTTTTTCTTATTTCCTTTATAAAATCAAGGCTGTTTAATGCCGTAACATCCTTAAGAGTCGTTATAAGAGCAAGATCCTTGGTCATCCTTCCGGATTCGATCGTTTCTATCGTTGCCCTCTCCAGCCTGTCCGCGAATTCGGCAAGCTCACTTATTCCGTCGAGTTCTCCCCTCTTCCTGAGGGCTCCGGTCCACGCAAAAATGGTAGCCACCGAATTGGTCGATGTCTCCTCACCTTTAAGATACTTGTAATAATGCCTCTGTACCGTTCCGTGAGCCGCCTCATATTCATAAACTCCGGTCGGTGATACAAGGACCGATGTCATCATCGCAAGAGAACCGAAGGCACTCGATACCATATCACTCATGACATCGCCGTCATAATTCTTGCATGCCCATATCATCCCGCCTTCCGAACGCATTATCCTTGCAACTATATCGTCTATGAGAGTATAGAAGAATTCAATGCCGGCCGCATCGAACTTCTCCTTATATTCCTTCTCAAATATCTCGGCGAACACATCCTTGAAATGATGGTCGTATTTCTTTGAAATGGTATCCTTTGCACCAAACCACAGATCCTGCTTCTTATCAAGTGCGTAATTAAAACAGCACCTTGCAAATGCCTCTATTGATTCCGTACAGTTATGAACACCCTGAACGACTCCGCCCTTTTCATCGAATTCATGTATGAGCTGTGTAGTCTTTGTTCCGTCGGCAGCGGTAAATACGAGTTCTGCCTTACCGGCACCTTCTATATGCATTTCGGAATTCAGATAGATATCCCCGTATGCATGCCTTGCTATCGTGATGGGTTTCTTCCAGTTCTTCACATACGGTTCGATGCCCTTTACTATTATCGGCGCACGGAAAACGGTTCCGTTAAGCATTGCCCTTATCGTTCCGTTAGGACTCTTCCACATCTCCTTAAGATCATATTCACTCATCCTTGCGGCATTCGGTGTGATCGTTGCACATTTGACGGCAACACCGTACTTAGCCGTTGCTTTTGCGGAATCCTTCGTGACCTGATCATCCGTCTCATTCCTGTGTTTTAAGCCAAGGTCATAGTATTCCGTCTTAAGATCTATAAACGGCAGCAAAAGTTCATCCTTTATCATCTGCCACAGTATCCTTGTCATCTCGTCGCCGTCCATCTCAACGAGCGGCGTTTTCATCTCAATCCTGCTCACCTTGTTCTCTCCTTAATGCATTTTTATCTATTTTTATTTATCTTTTTTCTATTTATCTGATTTGCATTTCTTCGGCGGTATCATCTGTTCAAGTCCGAGATCCGTACATGTCTGGGATATTATGCTGACCAGTTCATCATTTGTCATTACGGTCACGCGGCCGTTCTCATATTCACCGTCTACTATCTCCTTAATCCTCTTTACAAGCTCACTGTTCT
Organism: uncultured Lachnospiraceae bacterium; assembly: GCA_900320345.1. Classification (GTDB taxonomy): domain Bacteria; phylum Bacillota; class Clostridia; order Lachnospirales; family Lachnospiraceae; genus UBA2868. The sequence continues at coordinate 1,688 of ONRZ01000144.1, forward strand.
TGTCAACATGCTCCTCAACCGGAAGCTTGTAATAAGTATTTATCCAGTGTGCTATGCCGGCAAGGCCGGAAGTATTTGATACCGCGCATAATACAGGTCTGTTTAAGAACTTCTCGGTATCGAAGATATTATAGATCTCTTCATTCTTAAGAAGTCCGTCAGCATGGATACCTGCCCTGGTCACATTGAAGTTCTCACCGACGAACGGAGTCCTCGGCGGGATATGATAACCTATTTCCTTCTCATAATACTCCGCAAGCTCGGTTATTATCGTAGTATCCATCCCGTTAAGGTCTCCCCTTAACTGGGCATATTCAAATACCATCGCTTCAAGGGGCGTATTGCCCGTCCTCTCGCCGATACCGAACAGTGAACAGTTGACTCCGGAACACCCGTACAGCCATGCCGTTGTTGAATTGACCACTGCCTTATAGAAATCATTATGTCCGTGCCACTCGAGAAGATACGGATCCACTCCGGCATGTTTGTTAAGACCGTAGATTATTCCCTGCACGGAACGCGGTATGACTGCTCCGGGATAATTAACTCCGTAGCCCATCGTATCGCATGCACGTATCTTAATCGGTATCTTGTATTCATCCATAAGGCGCATGAGCTCCAGACAGAACGGGATGACATATCCGTAAATATCCGCCCTGGTTATGTCTTCAAGATGACATCTCGGGCTTATGCCCTCCTCAAGGCAGTCCTTCACGATATTCAGGTAATGCTCCATTGCCTGACGTCTGTTCATCTTAAGCTTGTAGAAGATATGGTAATCGGAACAGCTTACCAGTATGCCGGTCTCCTTCATGCCAATCTCCTTGACAAGCTTGAAGTCCTCCTTGCTGGCGCGTATCCAGCTTGTTATCTCCGGGAACTGATAGCCCCGTTCCATACATTTATATACGGCATCCCTGTCCTTCTTGCTGTAAAGGAAGAACTCGCTCGCCCTTATCATTCCATTTGGTCCGCCGAGTTTATGCAGATAATCATAGATCGTTACTATCTGCTCTGTCGTATAAGGAGCGCGGCTCTGCTGACCGTCCCTGAAGGTCGTATCCGTTATCCATATCTCCTTCGGCATATTGTGGGGAACTATCCTGTCATTAAATGCTATCTTTGGAACCTCCTCATAAGGGAAAAGATTCCTGAATACATTCGGCGTTTCCACGTCGGCAAGGATGTACATGTACTCTTCAAGTTCAAGAAGATTGTTCTTGTTGTTCATCCTTACAACTCTGTTTTCTGTTCTCATGATATTGCTCCTGTATATTGATATTTAAAAATAATCCAATATATGATTTTATAAAAAATGATGCCTTTGTGCAAGCAAAACGTGTGATCCTGTCAATGCAGCCGTTTCCTTCAGTGTTTTCTTCTGCTTCCCTTATACAGGAAAAGTATTGCTGCCACACTTAAAAGTATTATGCCGACATACCATTTTACCTGAACATTCATGACATCCTTATTGAGCGTCTTAAGTACGGCGTTCTGTTTTGGATTTGTCATGTTTTCCGCATTTTCATTGCTTTGTATGATCGTCTGTTCCGGCTTTACATAGAATACATAGGTGGAAAAATGAGGCGCTACGAACCTTATCTTGTCATTTCCGCCGTGGCCCGTTATCTCGGATGATATCTCCTCCAACTGACCGTTGTCATTGATAGCTCCCACAGATATGACAGGCGCAGTTATAAGCTGCCCGGGGATAGGGATCTCCATATCCACCTTCCTGCCCGAGAGCCTCTTTATCGGTACCCCTGTCTTATTATCCTTCATGGATATATCAAGTGCTGCCATCGGAACATCCGAAGTGCCGTATCTGTCCATCATGGCATACGCACATGCACCGATCTTATCCGAGGCATCAGTGATATTTATGGTGAAATCACCCGGTTTTTCGGAGATCGCCGCAACAGGAGCTTCCTTGTCGGGACTTAGGGACTGATCCATGTTCACATTAAGAAGATATGAACCTTCCTGTGTCTGACCCGGCCCATCCGTCTTCGGGGTAGCTGCGATACGGGAACTTATGCTGTTCATCATGGTATCAAGTTCGGGCGAAGTATTGCCGTTTATTTTGATCCCTTTTATATCCGCATCCGTCCAGGCTTTCGGATCGTCATACGGTTCAAAAGCACCCGCACTCACTCCTGTCATTATATATTTCTTATCATTTATAACGACATGCGGATCTATGAGTACATTTCCTTCACTGTCCGTAGCATCCGAATCCGACTGTATGAGCCTTAGTGTACCGCTGTCTGAATCCTTATCGGACGAAATGCTGTATACCTGCCCGCGAAAACCGTATTTTTCCGGCGATAATACGGAATCAGCGGCAATATCAACATCGCTTCCTATAACGGCATTATCAAAGCCTTCAAAAGGCAGTTTTCTAAGTCCCTGTGCCGAAAGCCTCGTGGCTGTATTCTTATAGGAAACTCTCGGGAGTTCACTTCCCAAAAATACGACAGC
>ONRZ01000145.1 GCA_900320345.1 uncultured Lachnospiraceae bacterium
TGAACGATGAGCAGATGAACGATACATTCCTTAATAAGCTCAATCAGGAAGGTTCGATCGATATCCCGGGTATCAAGAAGATGACCGGACGTGCGCTCACAAAAGATGATAAGTTTGAGTTTACCATCACGGACGAGAAGGGCAATTCGGTAACAAGGTTCAATACCGAAGATGCTAACGGAATACCGAGCAGGGTAGAGTTTAATGCTAAGGATAAGGATGGCAATATCGATATACCGTTCCTTAACTACAGATACGGCTGGTATGAGAAGAATCCGGATCGTAAGGCAGGAGAACCCGCTGATCTTTATGAGGTTAACGATACAGGTAATTATGTTTACACCATAACAGAGACCAGCATAAGCTCCAACAATATCAAGACTGATACAGCTACATTCAAGGTATACGTTGAAGTTAAGCCTTCAAAGGATCGTAGCGGCAAACTTAGTGTAAACATCACCAATGTAGAGAAGATCTACACGGATAACAATAAGGTCCAGTTTGACTTCAGCGGCAAGGATAAGTTTGAATTCACGAATGAGTTCGAAGCAACAGGCACAGTAAGCTTCAACGCCGTTAAGTATCTCAAGGATCCCGCCGGAAGGGACGTAGCAACGGATCTTACCGGAGCATACAAGTTCGCACTTTATCAGTATGATGATGCTTCAAGGACTACCGGCAAGACACTCGTAGATACGAAGGCTACCGATAAGAACGGTGGTATGACGCTTAATGTACCTACATACACCCAGGAAACGCTTAAGAATGAGAAGGGCGAGTACGAAGTTACAAAGACCCTGTATTACAGGATCATTGAGTCAAAGCCTTCAGATGGTGTATGGACCAATAACAATACGGTATTCGAGAGCGATGGTGTAACCTTCGACAACACAGAGTATGATGTTGATGTGAAGATCACAAATGACGGAAGCAGTACTCTTAAGATTGAGAAGGAGATAAAGAAGGCTGCAACAGGAGAGACGGTAACAAATATCAGCTTTACAAATATCCAGAATACGGAGTACACTTCCATTCCTGTAAGGAAGCACTGGATACATAGCGGAACAGAGCTTACCGGTAAGCAGCTTGCCAATGTTCCGGATCTTACGTTCAACCTTTACTCAAGTGCAGTGGGCGGTGGAAAGGAAGTTATCAATACACATGTGCTTAAGTCGGGAGAACTTGAATTTACATTCAAGACTGACAATAAGGACGTAGAACTTCCTAAATATGATAAAAACGGCAGTCTCATCACATATACCGTTGAAGAAGTACCGGTACCCGGTTATCTGTCGGAGAAGAAGGATTATGACTTCTACAATACAGACGGAGACATAAAGATACAGAAGATCGATGCCGATACAAATGCACCGCTTGAAGGAGCAACACTTGCTATCTATGATGGCAGTACCGAGCTTGATAAGTGGACGTCAGGTACAAGCGCACATGTAATAGAGAAAGAAAAGGGATTAAAGGCCGGTAAGACTTACGTTCTCCGTGAGCTTAAGGCACCCGCAGGTTATGCTGTAGCAGCTGATATAAGCTTCACGGTACCGAGTGACGGAAGTGATATTACCGTGACAATGAAGGATAAGCCGATAATCGGAGCTGTAAGGCTGACAAAGCGCGACAGCGCGACAAGAGATGTACTTGCCGGAGCGGAATTCGCACTTTACGATAATGACGGTACACGTATTTACGCAACCGGATCGGCAGGCAAGTATACAGCAACAAGTAAGACGAGCAACGGTGTATTTACTACTGATGCATCGGGCGTTCTGGTCATCTCGGATCTTCCGTACGGAGCATACTACTTCGTGGAGACCAAGGCGCCTAAGGGATATACTTTATCGAGCGAAAGGTTAGGATTTACGATCGCTGATGCAGGAAAGACTGTTGAAGTGACATATCTTAACAGACAGGCAGTAGGATCGGTAAGGCTTCGCAAGGTTAGCGCATCGGGTGAGAGAACCCTTGAAGGAGCTGAATTCGAACTTTACTCGAAAACACCGAGATCGGCAGCTCAGGCAATAAGTTCAACGATATTCTCGGATGCCTACTACAGGTACGGAACATACACCACCAATTCTTCGGGTGAGATCTATGTGGATAATCTTCCTTGGGATGACTATTACTTCATAGAGACCAAGGCTCCCGAAGGCTTCAAGATCGCAACCGATATTACGGGTGATCCGCTGGTATACACATTCAGGATAGATGAGTCAACATCGTCAAGTACAGTAGACCTCGGTTCGATCACAAATGAGTCTGAGGAAGGTGAAGTGCTTGGTGAGAGAAGGCCGCCTGAATCGGGAGTGCTCGGTGTAAGGAGTAAGCCTAAGGGAGGTGTTCTCGGTACAAGAGTAGGTCCGGCAACGGGTGATATGAGTTCGATAGCTCTCTGGCTTGCGGCAATGCTTGCATGTATCGGAACGATAGTATGGCTTCTCATCGAGAAGAGAAGAAAAAGAGTATAAAAACAGGTTTTAAATGATCTGCTTACGGGCGGTACCAAAGGGTACCGCCCGACTTTTTTATTAAGAAAATATAAAATCTGAACCCTTTATTTAAACATGAAAGTCATAAAGTATAGGGAAGTTATTTCCTTATGTATCAAATTATCAATAACATGCTTCATTAAGGAGAGAGAAAATGAAGAAAAGAAAGTTACTCAGATCGATCGTTGCCATGACTGCACTTGTTGCAATGCTGGCAGAGAACACATTCAGCGTAATGGCTGCCGTAAATACAGACAGCCTTGCGGGAGCGCAGGACACTGCCATAGAGGTGGAAACGCAGAGCAGTGATATTGACGATTCTGAAATTATCAGCAAAGATGCATTGCTGGATCAGGATGAGGATATCATTGAGGAGACGCCGTCTAAGGATACCGGGACGACACCGGTAAAGGAGATCGATATCAATATCGGTGAAGACGATGAGATCGAAGATCTGTCGGCTCCGGGAGCATCCGTTACTGCCTATGATGACAGGATAGAAGCAACCGGCATGAAGGACGTGACCCTGTATGTAAATACGGACAGGATGCTCGCGACCGATTCATATGAGCTGCAGATAAGAGGAAACGGCGACCTTGAATACAGCGGCGACCTTAAGGGCGTACTGTCCAAGGACAGCAGCGGCATATATCATATAGAAGGTCTCGGACTTAAGAAGACCACATTTAAGGTTGCCGGTCTTTCGGCGGGGATGACGGTTGAATATACTGTAAGAGCTGACGGAGATCCGCAGATAGAGCTTATTTCAAAGGATGAACCCAGGGCCGTTAAAAAGCTCAGGATAACAGACAGCGGTTTTGAGATCAAGGGATCGGGCTATGATTCCATAAACCTTAAGCTTGATGCAGCCTCACTGCCTGTTTCGGCTAATTACGATCTGTATATAAAGACCAAAGCCAATGTTAAATGCAACGGTGATATCGTTGATAACGGAGTTGTTACATCGCTTATCGCCGAAGAAACTTCATTGAGACTCTCCAATTTAGACTATAACGCATTTACCATATATATAGAAGGAAAAAGCTCGGACAGGATTTTTGCCGACTATACCATAGATTCCGAAGAAAACGGTGTTATTGCCGCTGTTGTCAGAGAAGGAGACAAGGCAGTAAAGATCGTACATGAAGATGAAGAAGATAATGATGAAGAAGATGAAGAAGGAACCGATGAAGAAGTAAAGAATGAGAAGCGGGAATATGATTACGAAGACGGGGATGTATATGTTACGGCCGAACTTGACGATCCGGCAGCTATCCCCGATGATGCCGAGTTCGTTGTAACGAAGATCACCTCCGGATCAAGTGATTATAACTATGATGCATATATGGAGGCGCTCAACAATAATGCAGATGCGATCACGGGTGAAGAGGATTCCGTTATAAGTGACGGCGACGTACTGCTTTATGATGTTGCGTTCTACGGGAAGGATGAAGACGGAAACAGGATAGAACTCCAGCCCGAAGCCGGAGCAGTACGCATAAATATCAGATTTAAAAAGGATCAGCTCAAGGATGAACTGGGTGCGGAAACGGCAGAGGATGTAAAGACCATACATCTTCCGCTTGTTGACAGCGTTAAGGAAGATACAAATACAACTGCCGAAGCAAC
>ONRZ01000146.1 GCA_900320345.1 uncultured Lachnospiraceae bacterium
TACAGGATAAAATCGGAGAACAGCATGATCGGGAAGCTGAAGCGCAAGGGATTACCCCTGACGGCTGAATCGGCGACGGAAAGTGTGTATGATGCTGTAGGTATTCGTGTTGTCTGCGCATTTCTGAAGGATGTATATATGATATGCGATCATCTTAAGTGCATGGACGGGTGTGAAGTCGTGGAAGAAAAGGATTATATAAAGCATGCCAAAGAAAACGGGTACAGAAGTTATCACCTTATATTGAGAGTAAATGATAAAGGGTATGCGGAGATTCAGTTACGGACTATTTCCCAGGATACGTGGGCTGCACTTGAACACAATATCCATTACAAGAAGGAAAAGACAGAAATGGAGAAACTTATCGCGGAAGAATTAAAAAGATGTGCCGATGAGCTTGCTTCGACCGATCTTTCTATGCAGACCATCAGAGATATGATAGAAAATGCGGAAAGGAGTATTGATCAATGAAGATACTGCTTGCAGAAGATACGGCGGATCTAAATAAGGTTGTATCTGCAGCGCTTGAACATGAAGGTTTTTATGTGGATTCATGCATGGATGGACAGGATGCTTTTGACCATGCGTTATCAGAACGCTATGATGCCATAGTCCTTGATATAATGATGCCCAAAATGGACGGACTTAAGGTCCTCAGAGAGTTGAGATCCCGAAATATAGTAACACCGGTCCTCCTTCTGACCGCAAAAACAGAGGTGGAAGACCGTGTCGCCGGACTTGATGCCGGAGCAGATGATTATCTCTCCAAGCCTTTTGCCATAAAAGAACTGATGGCAAGGGTAAGAGCCATGACGAGGCGTAAGCAGGAGTATGACCATGGAGTGATAGATTTTGGAGATATATCTTTGAACGGTGAAACCTTTGAACTTAAGTGTGAGAATTCAATAAGGCTGTCTGTTAAAGAATTCGAATTGTTGCAGATGCTGATCATGAACAATGGACGAAGGCTTTCTGCAGACTATATTATCGATAATGTATGGGATAATTCCGGGAATGCCGACAGGAGTACAGTTATGCTTTATGTGCAGTACTTAAGAGATAAATTGAAGGCTGTCGCATCGAAGGTTGGGATAAGCGATGATAATGCCGGATATATGATCATACTTGCCGGGTGATTTGAGGAAGATATGCCATGAATGAAAAACGCATTAGGAAAATCAGAATACGCTTCTTACTGATATCTTTTGTTTCGCTAACGCTGGCCATGCTGATCGTGACAGGTTTGATCCTCGGCAGTAACCAATGGCTGACCCGCAGAAACATCAGAAATGTACTCCAATATATCGTTGATAACAAAGGTGATCTACCGGGTGCGAAGAATCATAAAAAAAGCAGGGATGCATCAGCATCTCATAATCATTCGGTCATACGGTTCATGAATGAGATATTTAATCCCGAGACAATGATGGATAATGTGGAAGATCCTGAATTTTCATATAATAACAGATATTTTGCGATCATTTATGATAAAGACAATAATATTCAAAATGTGATCACAAACCATACGGCTGTTGTCACCAAACAGGAAGCTGAGGTATATGGGAATTGGGCGCTTGAGAAGGGTCCGGGGTTCGGGAGATACTACGATTATTACTTTCAAGTCGCAGACCTTGAAGATGATGGTAAGATTGTCGTTTATCTGGATAGTTCCGATATCATAGATATAAATATGAGGCTGCTTTATGTAACGATAGGGATGATTTTCCTTGGTATGATGGTTGCTGCTGTATTTACGATATTCTTTTCAAAATGGGCAATGGCATCAGAAATATGCAACATGGAAGCACAGAAAGGCTTTATCACAAATGCGAGCCATGAACTCAAGACTCCGTTAGCTGTCATCAGGGCCAATACCGAGATGATAGAAATGCTTGACGGAGAAAGCGAGTGGACGAAATCCATATTAAGACAGGCGGAACGTTTGACCGGGCTGATACAGAATCTTGTAACGATCGCTCGGGCTGAGGAATATGAGTCGGATGCTATATCCGACGACTGTGATATAACTCTTGCCGTATTGGAAACTGTTAAGATTTTTGAGCCTGTAGCTAAAAATGAGGGAAAGAAGATCACGCAGAATCTGACGGAAAATGTCCGTATGCGGGCGATGGATTCACAGATAAGGCAACTAACTTCACTTCTTGTAGATAATGCAATAAAGTATTGTGATGATAATGGGACAATATGCGTTGTATTGAACCGAAAAGGCAGGTCAACCAGCTTGGAAGTATCAAACGACTACTTGGAAGGTGAAGGACAGGATTATTCCAGATTTTTTGAGAGATTTTACAGGGCAGATGAATCCCATAATCCGGAAAAAGGCGGGTATGGGATCGGATTATCAATTGCCGAGAGCATAGTAAAAGTATACAAAGGATCCATCGATGTATCCTGGAAGAACGGAAGGATCAGCTTCATCTGTATATTGAGAGGTTAGATGAATCAGTTTGTTAATTCGGCTATAGCTGAAAAGGTAGCTGCACTTGAAACCGAAAACTACATAAAGCTCCGTGGTGAGCTTGGTGATAAAAATGAATTACCTTCCAATCCTGTTCCTATCTCATATATCAGTATCCTGTTTCTGCTATCCCTTTCAGGAAATAGATCCCTGCAGTCAATCTCATCCACAAACATACCCTCATCGATGGTTGAAAGATATGCTATATATTCATCTTGCGGATAATAGAAAAAAAGAAGCATCCTGCGCTCTTTTTCATAATATGCCTCTACTACTTTGCCCATAACACTCTTAAACACCTCTATTGAGAAAGGATTAAAGAAGAAAAAACAGTTCACTGACTTAGGGATCACGTATTTCTGAGCCGATAAATGAACGATCTCTATATCAGTATTATCTGCAGCTTTCACATGCTTATGATAACGGTCCACATTCTTTAAGGCAGCCCCGTAAAACCCGTCCATAAGCTCAACGCCTATAGTCCTGCAGCCGATCTTATGATTAAGATAAATAGGTACTCTGCCCTTACCGCAGCCATAATCAAGAACCAGGTCTTCCCTGCCTATATATCCGCTTTCGATCAGGCGGTCAAGTACAGGGTAAAATGTCGGCTCATATGGGTATAGATGGGCTGTTGAAAAACTGTCATTCCTTCCGGTAGTTTCGATATGCAGTTTTGCATCTATGAGATAATCCTCAAAATCCGTCTTCATCTTTCCTCTTAAGCGTTCTTGTTATCTCTTCATTTATCTTTTCCGTCATATCCTTCTTCTTCGATCGATCAACATGCAGGATCATTGTTGCATCCATATAAGATTTACGCGTATTTCTAACACCTTCTATCTGAAGTTCGGCATTTGCCGCCTTCTGCAGGAATAAAGGCGTTACAAGATAGAATAAACTATCCTCTTCAAACATGATCTGTCCTGCTACTTTGGAATCAATGACTATATGCAGCCTGCTGTCCTTTACCTTTATTTCCGGCGTTTCCCCATCAATCAGTCTGTCTGCATCCTTTGCCATCGACTTTATCTGACACTTTATCCGATAAGTATGTAACACAGACCCTTCATCTTCATCATACGGATATAGAAGCCCTATACATTCATATGGATCGATGAATTCCTGTATCAAAAGATGCAGGAGTTTTGCTTTCATAATGCGATGAGTGCCGGAGCCATCAAGGAGACCGTTTACAGCTTCCCCCAGACTCTTGAGCAGCATTCCGAAAGATTCCATATCCGGTTCCCAGTAGAACTTTCCATATCCACCGGTATCTACGACTATCTCATCCCCAAACAAGGTATCTTCCATGTACAGCTTTCTCTCACAGAATGCATTCTTATTCTCAGCTATTCCCCAGTCCCTTATCTGATATTTTGAAGATATTCCTTCTCTTTTTATAATGGCGAAGGCTTCATTTAGCTTCTTAGCCGTATCACTCTTATTATCCGGAGAAGAATCCGGGTGATGTTCATGCATGAGAAGATGGTACTTACGCCTTACATCACGCAACTTATCGCCCTTCTTTATATCAAGTATCCTGTATGCTTCCTGTTTATCCATATCTGATCCTGCCGATAATTATATTACTGATAATGGGTACCGAAAAAATCTATAAGAAGATTTCCCATTCCAAAATCATAAGTTTTACATCCGAGATATTATCTGCAATACGTTTTGTTTCCTTGGGGATAATGAGATCATTTTCACCGGCCGTGATCAATACAGGTATTTTGATCTTCTGAAGTTCTTCGGGGTTTATATGCGGTTCTGTCAACATCAAAGTAAGAAGCGGATCAGGGGATTCTTCATTGATCCTTGTGTACTTTTCCAAAAAACTCTTATCAAGTCCCTCGGGAGACAGATTTGCTCCGCTTGCAGCCAACACTCCAAGTGTTCCGGGATGGGTCGTTTCCAACATAAGTCCTATGATACCGCCATCACTATGTCCGTAAAAAGCCGGTTTATCGAGTTTAAGCGTTTTGATAAAACAGTACATATCTTCTGCCATATCGGCATAATGATATTCTGTAAGAGGTTCATTTGCCCCATGGCCCCTTGAATCAGGTGCAAATACCTTGTATCCAGCCGATACAAGCTGTTCTATCTCTGTATTGAAGAGATCATGGCTTTCCCCGTTTCCATGAACAAGCACTACCGGCCTGCCCTCTCCGATAACTGCATAATGAATACAGACGCCATTAACCTCTATATTTTCCGATGCTAAATATTTGCCCATTAAGTATCCTCCATAGCCTTGTCTTTTCCATGATACCCCTATATCATCCCATGGGCTATCTTTTTTACATACTTTTTCATCAGATAAAGTAAACATAGTCTGCTTTTCTGGGCACCGGTTCTTTTAAGGGTTCCGCTGCATATCCGAGAGCACAGTGTCC
>ONRZ01000294.1 GCA_900320345.1 uncultured Lachnospiraceae bacterium
AAGAAACTCGGACTGCCCGAAAAAAGAAAGCGTTATCATAATCCATATATCAAAGCGCGTGACCTGATGGATTAGAAATCCTAAGATTATCTTTGGATACTGATGAAACACTATCATATGGAAAATTTCCCGTTCAATAAAGATGTCATACCCCGAACAACGGTTTTCAAATTGATAGTGGAACATATGACAGGGAAAATAAGACTAAAAAGAAATGATAAGCGGTAAATTCAGGTTTGTCGGGATGATGTATATGTACACCATTATGTATGATCGAACATCATATGGCATTGATAGCGCTCAAGAATAACAGTCACTAATCAATAAGATAGTAAGATAGTATCAAGGCCATTTATCAGATGATAAGTGGCCTTTTGTTTTCGAGGAGGAGATAATGAACATCAGAAGATTTGAAGAACAAGATGCAAAGGCAGTATCAGAGCTTATCCGTAAGACCATACGGATATCGAATACCAAGGACTATCCTGTTGACCTTATGGAACAGCTTATCGAAGCTGAGTCGCCGGAACATGTTCTCGAGAGAGCCTCGTGGACGCATTTTTATGTCGCGGAGGAGCAGGATAACATCATTGGCTGCGGTGCCATCGGACCATATTGGGGCAAGGAAGATGAGAGTAGCCTGTTTACCATTTTCGTTTTGCCGGAGTATCAAGGGAAGGGCATAGGCAGAGCCATTATCGACACGCTCGAAAAGGACGAATTCTTCCTAAGGGCGAAGCGCATTGAGATCCCCGCGTCGATAACAGGTGTCCCTTTCTATCTTAAGATGGGATATAACTATAAAAACGGAATCACTGAGCCTGATGAAGAACGCCTGATCAGGTTGGAAAAGCGGAGGGATGTAAGATGAGTATACGACAAATCGGGGAACAGGATATAGCGGATTGTGTTGAAGTAATCAGAGTAAGCTTCATGACGATTGCTAAGCAGCTTAATATCACTCCTGAAAATGCAACGGCATTTACTGCATTCAACACATTTAGATGTATAAAGGTGAAGAAGTCCTGGAAGAATTCGGCAAAGTTCCTGACCTGAACTGAGTGGAATGAGACAGATACTTTTTCTCTGTAATTGATATTGACAGTTTCCAATCACGGATATAATATAAACGCGATTATATAAACACATTTATAAGACGGAGATCTTATGGCACGCAAAACCACGATATCAAAGGAAGTTATTCTTGATGCGGCATTGAAAATGCTCATCAGAGACGGATATGCATCAGTTAATGTGAAGACACTGGCTGCAGAGATCGGATGTTCAACTCAGCCGATCGTCTGGCATTTTGAAAATATGGAGGGGTTAAGGTTGAAAGCTTTGAATTCCTTGGCAGGTCTTATGTGAAGATGGCTCTAAAAGAACCTAATCTTTTTAAGTTCCTTTATCTTGGAGAGAGTCCGATGGGCAAACCTTATAGCCTTAAGGACGTTGGCAGGGCAAAGAATAAAGCGATGATCAACATGATCGCTCATCAGACAGGACTAAATGAAGAGCAGACAATCCGTTTTGTGAGGAATACGATCATATATTCACACGGCATTGCGACAATGCTTGCGACGGGTGTTCTTAAGGGAACGGAAAAAGAGATGATGGAAATGATCAATAAAGCTGCTGATGCGTTCATTCTTAACGAAGGTGCTGATCCCAAAAAGATCGGTAAGAAGGGGAAATAATATGATCTCAAATATTTGTTCAATAACCGGCGCTGTACTTCTCCTGGCAGTTGCGGTGATGGAGGTTTTGCTGATAGCAGGACTGCCTTTAGGCGAGTTTACCATGGGCGGAAGATATAAAATCCTGCCGCCGATGTACAGGATATTTGCGGCTTTATCTGTTATTCTCCAGCTCTTCGGAGCGGCAATGATACTACAGGGCGGCGGGCTGATGAATATGTGGTTTGCCGGTAAAGCGGTAAAGATCATCTGCTTTGTTTTCGCGGGATTTTTTGCAGTAAATACTGTCATGAATCTTATATCGCCAAGTAAAAAAGAAAAGTATGTAATGACACCGCTTGCGGCAATTGAAGCCTGCTGCTTTGCTGTAACTGCATTTTTTGTGTAAGAGGAACAGATACGTCTATGGTCTGGAAGAGATCTAAGAGCTTATGAGAAAGGTATGAAAGAGGTAAGCAAATGATGTTGATTCAAGGATCCGGCTGGAAAGCCTGTTTTGATGAAGAGCGTGATCTTTATACTGCAAGGACAAGCGTTCC
>ONRZ01000050.1 GCA_900320345.1 uncultured Lachnospiraceae bacterium
TTAAGATGATAGCCGCCGTCTATTATGGTCTCTTCCATATTATCCTTATATACTGCGATGGGCTCGAGCTTTATGAACGGAACGTCATAGGTTCCGTCGTTATACCGGGTTGCGGTCTTTATCTCCTCGCCCTTTGCAAGGCTTACCGCGTATTCCGCCGCCTTTTTTGCAAGGTTCTCAACCGGCTTGTATACCGTCATCTCCTGCGTGCCCTCTACTATCCTCTGGCAGGCGTCAAGGTCAGCGTCCTGTCCCACAACCACGATCTTGCCGGCAAGCCTCATTTCGGACAGCGCCCTTATCACTACACCGGCCAGAGCATCATTACCGCACATTATCGCATCTGCCTTCTTTACGAGTTCCTCGTTTTCATTGACATAATCATAGGCTATCTCGGATCTCCAGCCCTCACAGTGACATTCACCTATTATCTGCGCCGCGTTTTTCCTTGACTGATAATCGAAGCCTTCCGCAACCTGTACAACATTATTATCAGATTCAGGTCCCTGAATCTTTATCACCTTCTTGTTTTTGCCCAGCTTCTCATATATCGCCTGCCCCATCAGGTCCCCGACCTTTTCATTATCAAAGGAGATATACAGATCGACGTTTGAATCCGTTATGAGTCTGTCATAGCACATCACCGGGATGCCTGCCTTCCTGGCCTTGAGAACCACATCCTGAAGGGCTTTCGCATCTATGGCAACAACAACTATCGCATCCACTCCCTTGTTGATGAAGTACTGTATCTGCGATATCTGCTCCTCAATCTCTCCGTTTGCGGACTGTACGTTCACCTCGGCTCCAAGCTCCCTTGCGGTGGCCACGAAGACATCCCTGTCCCTCTGCCAGCGCTCGATAACAAAGGAATCGAAACTCATACCTATCTGTATCTTCTCGGACTTCTTACCCGTTTCCTCTTTCTGGTCGGCTGTATCGTTTCCGCATCCCGTCGTTAATGATACGATCATGATCATACATACGGCGATAAGCAGCTTTGATGATCTTTTTCCGTATTTTGTAAAAATGCTCACTTATCTTCCTCCTTATTCTGCCCGGATCTTAAGAGAGTCACTGCTTTTCCTTATATTCCGTCGGAGTGACACCTACATTTTTCTTGAATATCCTGCTGAAGTAGTTCGGATCCGCGTATCCGACTTCCGTGCAGATCTCCTTCATGGACATATCCGTGCCGCTTATCAGCTGTTTTGCCTTGTTTATCCTTATCGATGTTAGATATTCTATAAAATTCTCACCCGTCTCTTCCTTGAAAAGCTTGCTGAAATAATAGGGGCTTATATCCATCTCTCTTGATACGTCATCTAACGAAATATCCTTATTGTAACGTTCCGCTATGTACGCCTTGGCGCGCTCAACGGAAGATGATCCCTGCTTCTCCTTGCTCGATACCACATCCCTGCAGGCTGAGGCTATCTTGTTTATGAACCACTGCTGTATCTCATCCATCGTATTAAGTGCAAGAAGCGAAGTAAGATAATCCTGTCTTGACAGGAAATGGTATTCCATACCGCTCTCCGCTATCGCGATATGCTCTGCCCTTAAGACGAATTCAAGTACCTTGAGCTTTATGTCGTAGATATGGTCTCCGTAATTTTCCCTCATCCAGTCAAAGAACCTGTTGGCTGCGATGAGAGCCTCATTTTCATTGCCCTTCTCCGTCATGTCAAACAGGCGGCGCTCCTCGTCTATCGGATAGTTGGCTTCATAACTTACCATTATGGGAAGGTCTTCCACATGTGCGACCGTTCCGTCACTCTTTCTAAGGGCCCTCTGTCCTTCCTGATAAGAACGGGCGCATTCCTCAAGCTTTACGACAGAACCGATGCCCGCCCGGAACTTAACATCCACATACTGTCTTAGCTTTCTGATCATGGTTCTCGTTTTTTCGATTATCTCGATACGTTCCGTATATTCGAGGTTGTCCGTATCGTGCGGCACATATATGATCACACGGTTTGCCATCATCGAACCTATGATGCACTCATAGAACCCCTTGACAACTTCCCTTATCTCCTTGTAATAGGACTGCATTTTAATACCGGTTCCGACCGCATTTGTAAGATGATTGTCCGTCTTCTCGTCTCCCCACTCGAGAACTATCACAAATCCGTAGTCCTTATCTATCGACAGAAGGCTCCTGAAGTTATCTATCTCTTCATCGTAATCATCCTGGAAAAGAGCCGTATATATCATGTTGTTCTCAATGATGGGGACGACGGTCTCAAGCTTTTCCTTTATGATAAGGTCCTGGGATCTTCTGTCCTTCTCCTCATCTATCATGCGCATCGCGCGCTTAAGGACATCCACGATCCGTGCCTGATCCACAGGCTTGTTAAGATATTCAAGAACTCCTAAATTGATCGCTTCCCTTGCATAATCGAATTTATCGTATGCGGACATAACGATGAAGATCGTCGATCCGTTCATCGATCTTATCTCCTTCATCGCTTCGATCCCGTTGATGCCGGGCATCTGGATATCCATAAATGCTATGTCCGGACGGAAACTCTCCGCAAGCTCGATCACCTTCCTTCCGGTCTTGGCCGATTCCACCCGGCAGATGTCCGGGAAATTCTTCTCTATTATGAATTTGAGCGAATCGATGACTATACCCTCATCATCCGCAAGCATTATCTTATACATCCGTCATATCTCCCTGCTGTTTTTCATCATCCGCACCGCTGCCCTGTTTTATATCATTGCCGACAGCAGCTGCCGTTCCCGCGGGTACACGTATCACAACCTCCGTGCCCTTGTTCTCTCCCTCCGAATATATGTTAAATACATTATCGACGTTAAAATGCAGATCGAGCCTTGCGATCACATTATTAAGCCCGATCCCGTTTGAGTCCCCGGTAGGCTCGGATTTTACCAGTTCATCCGACAGTATCCTGTCTATCATTTCCTGGTCCATACCTATGCCGTTATCCCTTACCGAGATGCACGCCCTGTCATCTTCCCGATACACCGACAGCTTTATCACTCCGTCCCAGTCGATGTTCCTGATCCCGTAATTGACAGCATTTTCGATTATAGGCTGGAGTGTCATGCTCGGGATCTCAATTCCGGTCAGCGATTCATCTATGTCCTTCTCAAAATGGATATCCCCCGAAAACCTTACATTCAGGATATAGACATAATTGTCGACCAGCTCGATCTCATCGGCAATGGTCGTAAGTTCATTGTCCTTTTTGATGTTGTATCTGAAAAAATCAGCCATCTTACGGATATATGTATTGGTCCTGTCCGCGCCCTCGAGCATCGCAAGCTGGGCGCCGGCATTAAGCGTATTGAAAAGGAAATGCGGATTTATCTGGGCCTGCAGGTATTTAAGCTGTGCCTCCTTAAGCGCCGCATTCATCCTGAGATCCTTCTCCTTCATGGCGCTCTCACGCTCCATATTTTCCTTTACCTGTTCGATATAATCCCGAAGGCTTAATAACATCTGGTTGAACGCCTTGGTAACAACGCCGATCTCATCCTGCGACTCCACCTTAAGGAGTTCGCCTTCAAGCTTACCCTCGGACACTTCGTTGGCGCGGCTTGCAAGCAGGCTTAACGGTCCCGTGATCGTACGTGTCGAGAGGATGATGACAAGGATATTACAGATCGCCACGAGCACCAGTATCGTAAGACAGAAGAATTC
This sequence comes from uncultured Lachnospiraceae bacterium, assembly GCA_900320345.1. Classification (GTDB taxonomy): domain Bacteria; phylum Bacillota; class Clostridia; order Lachnospirales; family Lachnospiraceae; genus UBA2868. The sequence goes on from ONRZ01000050.1 coordinate 3,668, forward strand.
CGAATACTTAAGTGACCTTAGGAGTCCCGCATAATTTGACGAACTGTATCTGAACTGTTCATTGTTCAGGCTGTAGATACTTGACTTAAGATAATTGTATATGCGCGTGCTCTCGTTATACAGGTCCGCATATTTGGACACATTCCGGCCACGCTTGGCACTGACCGCTTCCCCTGCTCTCATAAGATAGGTGTCCGACAGTCCTCTTATCGACTTCTCAAGATACTTAAGTTCACTGCTTCCGGTAGATATGGTAAAATCCTCAAGCTGATCCCTGTATTCCTGTTCGCGCTTGTAATAATCCTCAAGAGATTCCGTGCTCTTGGTCTTAAGATACAGCGTCATGTTTTCATGTATCTGAGTCAGCTTGTCCGACAGTTCGTTAAGGCTTACATTACTCGAATACACTTCCTCTATACGCCCTATCATCTGATTGATGTTTACATACACATAAACGTTTACCACGAAAATAAGAGCTGTAGTCAGAAGAAACAGTATGGTAAGACGTGTCTGTATAGACAGGTTGGCAAAGCGGCGTTTATTCTTCATTTTCACCCCCGCTTTCCAGATAATCCCCGACATTATCCTTGTTTATTATCCTGTAGTCGACACCGTAATAATCACTGACACGCCTGTAATCTATGTACTCGTTAAGAGCCTCTATGCAGTCATGTCCGAGCTGTGCCGTATCTATGGTTATAGTTGCATATATTACATCCTTATCTATTGCCTTAAGGATCGTATCCGAATCATAATAGCCTAAAATGACCGATTCTCCGACACGGTTCTGCTCGACTATCGTCTGATATACACTGACGGTATTTACTTCATTAAGGCATACGATTATATCGGGAAGCCTGGGCCTTCCGAACACATCACGTATAGATTCTTCAGCCGTAAATTCACCGCTGTTGTCGATCTCAACCGTGCTTAGTCTGATCTCCGGATATGAATCCGGCATCTTCTGGATCGTTTCCTTTATCGCCGTTAAGACCGTATTCTGAGTCGTGTCTTCCGGATCGACATCGGTCAGAACGAGGACGCTTGTGGTCTTATCCTCTTCGCCGGTCTTCTTTACATCAAGCGCCATGGCAGCCTTCATGATGAGCCTGCCGTATTCGGTACCCAGATTATAGTTACTGACTCCTATATAACTGCGTCTTGCACTGCCCGGGGCATCCGCCATTACCGTTACCACGGGGATGCCTGCTGCCGCTGCCTTATTTATGAGCACTATCGATTCGACCGAATCATCGGCCTCATAGATGATCCCGTCAACCCGTGAATCTATCGCCATCTCCATAAGAGAGTTCCTTGCATATGTATCGGCAAGGTTATCACCCATCTTGTTCACATATACATTGGTCTGCTCGCCTTCATCCTTCATGCTCTGATATGCCGCCGACCAGAAGGAATCCGCGCTGTCCCTTGCCACCAGAGCGTAATAACGGGCATATTTCCTGTATTCCTCGTTGTACAGCCTTGCATCCTTCTTCATGTATATGCGAAAGTAGATCATGCTGCCGATTGTGACAAGACTTGAAATACTGACCATGACTATCAGAAGTATGGTAGCTATCGTATATTTTTTTTCTTTTACCATCTGTCTTTCCGGATCCCCCGACTAATCAAACAAGGCTCGGATATCATATCCAAGCCTTATGATTATATCAAATCTTTTATATCATGTTCAATAACTTCACTTTTTCCTGCGGTGTCCGAACATCCTGTTCTTCAGAAGCTTCTTACGAAGATTCCTTGCTTTTGGGAGCTTTCTGCTTAAAAACAGGCTCCTGATCACTGACTTATTATCCGTAACATCTGCTGTTGTGCTTATATTCCTGACCTTGTCGGCTCCGGCTCCGTTCATCGTATTTACCGCATACAGACCCTGGGGAGAGATATGAAGGGTTACCGCTTTATCATTACCGATTTCTGCTTCGTTGAGGATCGAACCTTTCGCGGACGGATGCACTTTTGATGCTTCCTTATCATCCTTCTTATCGGAACTTTCTTCCTCTTTATCCTCTATTCCCTTGTGACGGTTGAATATCTTCATGAACTCCTTACCGGTTATGCTCTCCTTCTCAAGCAGATAAGCAGCCAGTTCATCCATAAGCTCCCGGTTCTCGATCAGCATCTGCTTAGCCTTCTCATATGACTCGGAGATTATGCGCATTACCTCGGCATCCACGTCTGCCGCCGTCTTATCGGAACATTCAAGCACCTTGCCTCCGTTTAAGTAACGGTCCTGTACGGATTCAAGCTGTATGAGTCCGAACTTATCGGACATACCGTACATCGTCACCATATTCCTGGCAATGCCCGTAGCCTGCTCTATATCATTGGCTGCGCCGGTGGTTATCGAATCAAAGACTATCTCCTCGGCAGCGCGTCCCGCAAGTGCGGTTATTATACGCTCTTCAAGTTCGACCTTTGACCTTAAGTGCTTCTCCTCATCGGGCACATACCATGCATAGCCGAGAGCTCCCATCGTACGCGGCACTATCGTGATCTTCTGTATGGGATCGGTATTCTTCTGAAGGGCGCTCGCGAGCGCATGTCCGATCTCGTGGAAGGATACTATCTTCTTCTCCTCGGCGCTCATCACGCGGTCCTTCTTTTCCTTACCCATCATGACTACTTCGATGGCTTCGAGAAGATCCTTCTGGTTGACCGCTTCTCTTCCCTTCTTGACCGCATTTATCGCTGCCTCGTTGACCATGTTCGCAAGATCAGAACCGACCGCACCGGCCGTCGCAAGACCTATCTCTTCCATATCCACGGTGTCATCGAGCAGGACATCCTTACTGTGGACCTTGAGAGTTTCTATACGTCCCTTAAGATCGGGCTTATCCACTATGATACGACGGTCAAACCTTCCGGGACGCAGCAGAGCCTTATCAAGTATCTCCGGTCTGTTGGTCGCCGCAAGGATAAGTATTCCCTTGCTCGTATCAAAACCGTCCATCTCCGAGAGCAGCTGGTTAAGTGTCTGCTCCCTCTCGTCATTGCCGCCTCCGAACCTCGAATCACGGCTCTTTCCTATCGCATCTATCTCATCTATGAATATGATGCAGGGCGCATTCTTGGTCGCATCCTTAAACAGATCCCTCACCCTCGATGCTCCGACACCTACATACATTTCAACAAAATCGGAACCCGCCAGTGAGAAGAAGGGTACATGCGCTTCACCCGCAACCGCTTTGGCAAGCAGAGTCTTACCCGTTCCGGGAGGTCCTACGAGCAGTGCTCCCTTGGGAAGCTTGGCTCCTATTTTCACATATTTTCCCGGATTATGCAGGAAATCGACCACTTCCTGAAGGGATTCCTTGGCCTCATCCTGTCCGGCCACATCCTTAAACGTGATACCGGTCTCCTTCTGCACATAGACCTTGGCATTACTGCGGCCCACGCCCATAATGCCGCCGCCCTTGCTCATACGTCTCATGAAAAAGCTTATGAGCACCCATACGAAGATGAGCGGGACACCGTATACGAGGATCGCCGATATCAGCGTATCGGTTATCGAAACCTCCTTCTGTTCGAACTTGACTCCCGCCTTCAGAAGACGGTCGGTAAGCCCTTCGTCATACACGGGAGCAGTATAGAAGGTATTCTTTACGTATTTATCCTCCTGCTTCTTGGGTGTGATCTCAATCTTGCTCGAATCGATCACCACCTTTTCGATCTCACCGTTATCAACCTTCTCTATGAATTCATCATAGCTTATCTTCTTGTTCGTACCTGCGGTTATCGACGAGCGCATATATGAAACCATGAGCAGGGTCATGAGCGTTGCTATGACCAGGATCAGCAATGTCTGCCTGTTCTTCGGCGGCCGGTTATTGTTCCCGCCGTTATTTCCCTGATTGTTTTCGTTCTCTCCCATTATGTCTCTCCAAGTATGTTAAAATTAATATACACAATAGTATATAAGCAGTTTACCCATAAATCAATGCAAGTATTATGAAGATTGTGTGTTCTCAGTGGAAGCACTGCTCATAATCGTACGTGACCGCAAAATTGTACATATCAAGCAGGACATCGTAGTATGTATCGGAAGTGATCTCATGTGTGCCGTCACGCATGGCTTCATACATATAATAGTTCACATCCTGCTTATAATGCGAGTAATCCCTGTAATTTGCAAGTTCCGTGATCACATCCTTATCATCCTGAAAATAGAACAGGCGCACATTTTCACATTCAAGCAGCTTCTTATATTCCCGTTCCTGCACGCAGATCGTAGCCGTCGCATTACCGCGGAGCACCACATCGTCCCAGAACAGCATGCTGTAGGGCGGTGCATATAACCAGAAGGTCACATCGGGATGAGACTTTATCTGTTCAATGAACGGATCGGTAAACGCATCTGCATTGGCAAAATATGCATCGTACGGTTTTTCGGCCTGGGGCGTTAAAAGGCGTTCCGACATATAGGCAAGCCTTGCCGCATATTTTGAATACTGATAATCATCGGACCACACATATGCATTGTCATTGTCGTATCCCTCCCGCACGTTCGTTATAAGGAACTTCGGAAGATAATCAAACACCACCGACTTGTTCAGAAGATAATGTATGTCCGACAGTCCGACATCCGCCACATAATAATCCTCTATCGTCTGAGGATACGCATCCGCCGCATCGGCAAACAGATAGGTATCAAGGCAGAAGACAACATTTTTCGTACCGGGATGTTTTAAGACCTCGTCAAGCACCGGCCTGTAGTCACCGTAATGGGCTCCCTGCAGGGACAGCTTCACGCATTTATTCCCGAATACGCCGTCTTCAAACCAGGAGCGTTTGAAATTTTCGCTCATGGAAGAACCTATGAGCGCCGTGTCGTATTCAAGATTGCGTGCCACACCTATCGCCGAAGTCCTCTCATCCGTTTCCACTGCCGCAAGACCGAACCATGGCGCATGATAACGCGAAAAGGGATCGATCACCACGACGATCGCAGAGATCAGGACAAGGGTTAAAAACGTATATGCGATTGTGCGCTGTATGAATTTCTTTGGTTCCATTTTTCCTGATATCTTAAAAATTTGTATATATAAATTCCGTTACTCCCGATAATGATAAGATCGAAAGCACCAAAAGCACGACCGTGGTCACTACACTCCTCGTTCCGAACCTAACTGTTTTTGTATCTTCCTGCTTATCCGCGCCGGCAGGTGCCTTTTTTGCGCCCGATATACCAAGAGCCGTAAGCCTCTCTGTCGAATTTTTACAATATACGGAAATAAACGATGCGATGAGCAAAAATCCGATGATCACAACACATCCGCTCAAATAGGGGGCTTCATCCTTTGACGTTAACACCAGCCACTGCAGGAACTGCATTTCATCCGGAGTCGCCTTCGCCACCAATTCTATATTCACGGGAATGAACTTAAACGAGAACAGCTGCCTGAAAAATTCAATGGCGTATACGAGTTTTTCCGAACGGAAAACGATCCATGTCAGATCCACGAAAATGAAGGTTCCCGTACACCTTAAGAACTTCGGCAGTTTCTCCGTCTTATCCTTAAGAAGCTTGCTTAGCGATATACCGACGCCATGGATAAGTCCCCAGACAACAAAGGTATAAGCCGCGCCGTGCCACAGTCCGCTAAGGAAAAATATGATGAACATGTTGACATAGGTCCTCACCTTCCCCTTGCGGTTGCCGCCGAGCGGGATATAGACATATCTTGTAAAAAAGTTGGTGAGCGTCATGTGCCATCTTTTCCAGAAATCAGCTACGGACACTGCCCTGTAGGGTGACATGAAGTTATCAGGCAGATCGATATTTAACATAAGGCAGATTCCCTTAGCCATATCGCAGTAACCGCTGAAATCAAAATAGAGCTGCATCATGTAGGCAAGCGACACTATCAACGCATTGGTCGTCCCGAGATCGTTTATATGGGAAAATCCCCAGTCCGCATAAGGAGCGAGATTGTCGGCAAGCAGGACCTTTTTTGCAAGTCCGGCCGCAAATACAAGTATACCGCCCGCGATATTTTCATAGTTTACTTTCTTACGGTCCGTATCATTAAACTGCGGTATCATGTCCTTCGCAAGTGCTATGGGACCTACCGATATCTTAGGAAAAAATGTCACGAACAACGCATAGTCAAACAGGCTGTACTTAGTCTCCGGATCCCTGTATCCGTCAATAAGGAACGCAATCTGCGAGAAGGTGTAATAACTGATGCCAAGGGGAAGCAGGACTTCACGTACCGGCAGTCCTGTTTTAAAAAGTGAATTTATGACATCCGAAAAGAAACCCAGATATTTAAAATATATAAGAAGTCCGATATTCAGGATAATACCGATACCCAAAAAAACGCGTCTTATCCCGTCACCGGAACCTGCCTTCAGCAGATACCTGAATATGCAGTAATTAACGATAAGACTTGCCGCCAGGACAAAGAACGCATTAACTCCGGCGCAGCAATAAAACAGGAACGAACCACCAAGCAGCAATATTTTCGCTGCCGTATAGTGTCCGCTCCTGTTTATGAGATGATACGCTATGACGAAAACCGGTAAAAATACCAGCACGAATGAATACGAATTAAACAGCATCGGATACCCCTCTTATCCCCTCATGACCTGTCAC
>ONRZ01000151.1 GCA_900320345.1 uncultured Lachnospiraceae bacterium
ATCGGTTTAGGTTAGGACTAAGAAATCCGACAATAGTAGTACAAGATATGAGCTATGGAAAGCACAGGGATTCAAGGAAGATGAATTATCATATTCTTTTGATCCCTATTTTTGTGAACCCCAAAAGCAGAGAGGAGACATGTTATATGATCAACACTAATTATTCGGAAAGGTATATGAGCACATATACATCGAGAATCAACTCAAATGACGTAGCAAAAACTTCGGACAATGATTTTGCAAATGCTGTAGGTAAAGCAGAAGGAGATGCAAACGCACAAAAGATACAGAAGAAAAGTGGAAAAATAGCGGAGTCTATGCAGAAATATCCCGAGTATGCAAATGACTGGAAGAGGGAGATTGAGAACGGCCATAAACTTACTGCTATTTACCCGTCTTCAAAATCGCGAGATGAAATGACTATGGATGAGTACAAATCCTATATCAACAGCGTGATCGACAAGATCCCAGAGGATCCATCACGAGCCACTACTGAATCATCTATCCATATAACAGATGAGGCATGGGAGACCATGAAGGATGATCCTGATTTCGAAGCCTATGTCCTTGGCGGTATAGAGGATGTGTTTACATTCCACAATCCGTGGATGAGTCCTCCTACGGTAAAAAGATGGGAGGTTATGCAAATCGGCGTTCCCATGGAGAATTATAGTGGGAGCAGTTGGGGAGATATGTCCCTGGGAGTAAATGATGATGCAGAGAATCTTTTTAAGACCAGATCAAAAGGTGAATCTTATCATAAGAAACCCGATCCGGTAGCTATTAAGAGTATAGAGGAACGACAGAGAGAACAGAAAAGGATGAAAGAGAAACGAAGGAAAGAAATGCTTGATGATAAGTATGAGAAACAGAAACGCGAGCGTATTGATTTTGACCGAGCATTCTATTTGCGAAGCACTCAGGGAATTAATAATTCCGAGCCCATACCAGTCATGTCCGGGCCGCTGAGGGCTTACGAGATGATAGTGGGGTTGTGATAGGAATAGATTATAACAAGAAACGGAGGAACTGTAATGCATATGAATGGATTGGGCGGAACAGCATTTATGGGTTATATGAGTGGGATAGATGAAGCATCATTTATGACATCTGATATAGCAGACATGTTTTAGGAGCAGTGGGCATGAATAATAATATGATTACAATAAACAGTACAAGCCGGGCGTTCAGGCAGTTACCGACATGCAAACCAACTAATATCGATAAAGAAGGGGCTTCTTTTGATGAATGCCTGAAAAAAGAATCTGAAAAGGGATTGGTTCAGAATGATCGTGACAGGATTAATGTAGATGAATACCTGACAAATCTGAATAATCGACTGCAGAATCTTACGTATGATTCCACTAACAGGATGGATACGACAAAAATCTCTATATCAGATGCCGGAATCAAGCGTATGATGGATGACAGCGAGTATGAGAAATGGGTAGTCGGACAGGTGAAGTCGATGTTTTCAACGAATGATCCATTTAGCGGTTTGGCAGGTGGAAAGCTCATAATCATGCGATTCGGAGAAGACGAATCTGATCTGGATATCACGATGGAGAGAGCAGGTTTTCCGAACGGACAGGATAGCATGATGCCGAAAGTGCACAAGGATGAAGATGACAGCTTCTGGAAAAGAAGAGTGAAAAGCTTTGAAGAGCAGATGGAATTAAACGAAGAAATAAACGATAAGGAGAAATCTGGGATCCCTGTTGCTTTAAATCCGTTTTTTATGGCTCCATTGAAAGGGAAGAATAGTATGTAATGAAGTTAAACTTCTATGATATCTATGCAGGGTTGATAATTGAGGAGCACAATAAGTGCATTTCACAGCAATAAACGTGCAGTTCACATCATTTGGGTTATATTTGTTTCTTGATTTAGCGATAATGTAATGGGTAGTATAGAAGGGAGGAAAATCAATGCTTAGAACATTTGGAATGGGGAATTATTATCCGATAAGTACAGGGACTTATGGCAAGCTTGCGAAGGCATATGGATTAGGCACAACAAACAGGAATAACGCTGTGAATAAGACAGGTAAAGGGTTGTATGCTGACGCAATAACACGAATAAATGGTGCGAGATCTGTGAATCCCTCATCACAGACGGTAAAATCACTTGGGAATGAAGCTAAGGAACTGGCCGTATCAGCAAATAAGCTTACCAACACAGGGCGTGGTAATATATTTGCAAATATAGAAAGCTATGATAAAGATGCAGCATATAAAGCGGTGAGTGATTTTGTTGCGGATTACAATGAAACGCTTGATAAGCTCGGCTCCACATACGATTCTACTGTCCGCAACACGGGTGACAGTATGAAGCGGATGACAGGTATCATGAAAAACAGCCTTGAGAAAGCCGGTATAACCATTGGAAGTGATAACAGGCTGTCTCTTGATGAAGAGACATTTAAGAATGCTGATTTCAGCAAGGTAAAATCACTTTTCAATGGTGGCAGTTCATATGCAGGTATCGTATCCACTTCAGCATCCCGGATTGCAGCCACATCGAGTGCCCGGACAGACAGCTATGCAAACGTTCTTTATGGAAACGGGCTGTATGGTAATGCCGGATTGTACGGAGCTTCCGGATTATATGGTAATATGGGTTTGCTTGGATCATTGGGGCTGTATGGGAACAGCTACAGTCCGTATAGTAACAGCCTGAGCGGATTGTTCTTTAATGGGCTGTTCTAAAAAACATTTCATGTAGGAGATTGCATGAAGCTCGTTATCTGCGATGATGAAAAGAATATACGTGATATGATCGCGGAATGTGCCGCAGAGGTACTTGGGGATATCAGCATCGAATGTTATCCGGATGCAGGAATTGTTGCTTCACCGGAATTTGATGCGGATATCCTTTTTATTGATATCATGATGCCGGGGCTTAATGGAATGGAGGCGGCCGGTAAGCTACGTGAAAATGGTAAAAATACAGTGATAGTATTCGTGACAGCGCTTGAAGAATATGTCTTCCGTGCATTTGATGTAGGCGCTTTTCAATATATAGTTAAGCCTTTTGAGCATGAAAGACTTAAGGAAATCATAAGCAGGGCTGCGGATAAAGCGAGAGAGAGGATACGGATCGATAAATTGCTCACAGAGCGAAAGAACCGGAAAATTAATACACGCACTATTTCAGCAAAGATAGGCAGCGTAAATATGCAGATTCCGCTTAAGGACATAATGTATGCTGAAGTGTTTGACCGGCGTATTGTTTTGCATATGAGGTCAGGCGAAGTAATAGAGTATTACGGTAAGATATCAGAGTTGGAAAAGCTTGCAGGAAGTGATTTTTTCAGGATACACAGAGCCTACCTGATAAACCTTGCATATATAAGGTCGTATGATCACAAGGAAGTAAATATATCAGATTCACAGATTCCTATAGCCAGGGGAAAGCATCAGGAACTTGTGAAAGCGCTTTTAGCGTATCATGGTAGAGAAAGGGATTTCTAATGGAAGTAAGCGAGGCATTTTTCAATATATACGCACGTATTTTGACTGAGGTACTATTTGCAGGGCAGTCATTGCTTTATGGATACTGGCTGAAGCCTTTTGTAAAAAAGAGACGTGCAGCATATGTACCGGCGCTGGTCTATTGGATAATAAACCTGGCGGGAAGGTATATAGATCTTTTTGATGGATTTGGCCGTTTTGCTGCTATACTTGCACTGATCATACCATTTATAATCTTGTTTTTTCTGGATGACAAATGTAATCTTGCACAGAAAATCTTTTTATGCGTGGTGTTTTATCTCATAAGATGGCTTCCGATCGAGATGATGAATGAAATAGGGTCTTTTGAAGGCGAGCTTGTGTATGATTTGGAGCTGTTTACCGCAAGCATTACAGCTGTCGTCATTGAATTTGCCGTGTGGAATCTTATCCAATATGGAGTATCATTGGTTCTTCTGTACATTTCGATACGGATACTTCACAGGACTTACAGACGAAAGAAAGAAAACATTACTCCTCGTAAGGCCGATCATGCTTTCATATTACAAGCTATGGATGGACGGTATTGAAAAAGGAACACTCGAATCCAATATCCACGGTGATATATTCCGGTTACTGTTCTGTATCCTATCGTACCTTGCAATGGTGGTTATGATCTACTTTTATCAGCAGATCAAAGATAATAGGGAAGAGGAATATCTCCGTCATGCCCTTGAAAATCAGATAGAGGAGACGCATAGACATATCGACCGGATTGAAGATTTATATGATAAGATGCGGGCAATGAGGCATGATATGGGAAACCATATGACAGTCATCAAGGGACTGGCAGAATCAGGTAAGGATACCGAACTTGCCGAGTATATTGGAAAGTGGAAGACCAGCT
>ONRZ01000147.1 GCA_900320345.1 uncultured Lachnospiraceae bacterium
AAAACCTGCAGATAACGGAGGACACTAAGATGGCAAAAACACTGATAGCATTCTTTTCAAGAGCGGATGAAAACTATTTCGGCGGAGCAATGAGATATGTAAAGGTCGGGAACACAGAGATCGTTGCAGGACTTATGAAGGAACTGATCGATGCGGATACCTTTAAGATCGAGATGAAGGATCCTTATTCACCGGTTTACATGACCTGCATCGATGAAGCGAAGAGGGACAAGCAGAATAATGCAAGACCCGAGCTTACGGATTACATAGACAGCATTGATGAATATGACACCATCGTTCTTGGCTATCCGAACTACTGGGGAACCTTTCCTATGGCGGTTGCAACTTTCCTGGAAAGATATGATTTCACCGGAAAGATCATCCTTCCTCTTTGCACTAATGAGGGAAGCGGTATGGGTTCCAGTGAGAGTGATATAAAGAAATGTGCTAAAGGGGCAACAGTAAAGAGTGGTCTTGCAATCACGGGTTCAAAAGCCGCAGATTCCAAAGCTGCCGTAAAAAAATGGTTTGCAGCAAACGGACTGATTTGAGCAGAGAGGACGGGTGACAGAGTTGGATTACGAAAAGGGTTATGTTTTTGACCTTATGGAACAGGGTGGACCTACTGATGTGAGGGAACCCTATTTTAAGGATGCAGTAGATGAGATGATGAGAGCCAGAGTTCTATGTGCAAAAGCAAATGCCTGCATGCCGGATGACCCTTCTTATGTAGGATATCTGGAAGAACTCTTTGGAAGAAAACTCGATGATGTGAGGATCCTGACACCTTTTATCTGCGATTTTGGAAACAAGGTGAAGTTTGGTAAAGGAGTTTTTATCAATCACTCAGCGATACTTTCGGCATCGGGCGGAATCGAATTTGAAGACGGTTCCATGGCAGCACCGGGACTCAGGATCGCAACCATCAACCACGATATGAATGAACGCCATGCAATCTATACCTATGGAAAAGTGACCGTTAAGAAGAATGCCTGGATTGGGATGAACGTGACCATCTGCCCGGGAGTGACCATCGGAGAGTATGCTGTTGTAGCTGCGGGTGCTGTAGTTACCAAGGATGTGCCGGATTATGCAGTAGTCGGAGGCGTACCTGCCAAAGTGATCAGGATGCAGGATCCATCTGAGCAGAGGGAATGAGCCGATGAATGAGGAAGAACAGATCAGAGAATTATACAGGCTCTATTGGAAATACATGATAGATAAGGATGCAGAAGGGCTTCATTCAATCCAATCAGAAGACTATTTTCTTTGCCATATGACAGGTGTAAGGCAAACGAGAGCAGAATTTGAAAAAGGACTTTTAAACGGCACCTTCAACTACTATTCGGCAGACCATGACAGCATTGAGGTCATGATAGATGGAGATACAGCAAGGATGATAGGATGCAGCACAGTGATCGCAGCGGTTTACGGCGGAGGAAAGGGAAGCTGGAGACTGCAGGGAGATTTTACCTTAAGAAAAGAAAATGGAACATGGAAATTGACGAGTTCAAAGGCGTCAACATATTAATGAATGGAGGATTATGCAAGGGAAACACTGCAATTGTTGCTGAGATGATCGCTGAGGAGACCGGAGCAGATCTGTTTGAAGTGATCCCGGATGATGATCATTACCCTATGACATATTCCGAACTGACAGATGTGGCAAAACAGGAACAGAACGATAATGCCAGACCTGCATATGCAGGAGAGGTACCTGATCTGTCACGGTATTCCACTATATTTATTGGTGCGCCTGTCTGGTGGGGCGACTGGCCGATGATCATGTACACTTTCTTTGAAAATAACGCAGATGTTATCTCGGGTAAAACTCTGATTCCTTTTTCTACGCATGAAGGATCGGGGCTGTCAGGCTTTGATAAGAAGATCTCATCAGCATGCCCGGATGCAACGGTTTCAGACGGACTTGCCATAAGAGGAAACGACTGTCAGAATGATCAGGAGAGTGTAAGGAAAAAAGTCAGCGAATGGATAGCAGGACTGGGATATTAGAGGAGTGAGCTGTTTGAAAAAGGAGATCAGGATCATAATTGATATCTCTATGACGGTCATGATGCCCCTGCTTATGGCATATTCTCTGATAGGAGAGTTGTTCCATGAGATCGCGGGGAGTCTTATCTTTATTCTGTTCATAGTGCATCATATACTGAACAGAAAGTGGTATAGCAATGTCGCCAAGGGAAAATATAATGCAAGACGTATTTTTCAGACCATCCTTAACATGCTCTTGCTGATATTTATGATATTGCAGCCGTTAAGCGGTATCCTTATGTCAAAGCATCTTTATACCTTTTTGCCGGATCTTCATGTCTCGGCTCTTGCAAGAAGTGTACATATGCTGTTTGCTTACTGGGGATATGTGCTTTTATGCATTCATGCGGGAACGCATATGCCGGCAAATCTACGATGGTAAAAGAACTGGCAAAAAGGCATGGTGGAATCGCTTGTGAAGAGAATTACCATGATAATTATCCGAAAGAACTGGATTCCGATGAATTTCCGTGCTTAACTTATACCAGAGATCTTGAGGATTGGCATGATTTTATAAGAAGATCGCCCCAGGAGTACAAAGCATGGATCGACGGAGTAAAAAAAGAATGTGAAATATGAGAAGATTTTTTGAACGCCCGGATCCGGAAAAACAGTTTCTCTATAGGTTGATATTGGAGGAGCCTGACCCGGAATATGCTATGCAGAATTATCGTAAAGGTCTCGAACTGATCAATTCTAAAGAGACATATGATGAGTTTCTGAATTCAGGTTTTACTACCATCCTGCGGGATGAAAACAGAACAATAGACGAGACGGTTGCCTTGGCAGAAAAAGCGTTTGGGTTGTGATATATAACAGGATAAGGGTTTATTTATGGAATTACGAAAGATTAGAGCCAATGAAATACAAGTGTTACAAGATTTTCTGTATGAGGCAATATTCATTCCTGAAGGAGTGGAGCCACCGGCCAGAGAAATCATTGAGCTGCCGGAACTGAAGTTATATTATGAGAATTTTGGGGCAGGCACAGCAGATAACTGTATTGTTGCGGATGACGGAGGCAAATTAATCGGGGCAGTCTGGACCAGGATCATGAATGATTACGGTCATGTTGATGATGATACTCCGTCATTTGCAATATCGCTGTACAAGGAATATCGAGGAAGGGGAATCGGAACACGGATGATGAATGAGATGCTTGCACTACTCAAAGAGAAAGGTTATAAGCAAGCGTCTCTCGCTGTACAGAAAGCAAATTATGCGGTTCGGATGTATGAGAAGGTTGGATTCAAGACCGTGGGCGAGAATGAAGAAGAATATATTATGGTGCGTGAACTATGAGAGTAATCAACTATTTTGATAGTGATAGGCAGAGCCACTGGCTTAATGAGATCAAAAGAGGCGACTGGGGAGCTGCCGGGTTTTTGTATGAGCTGTTGAGCAAAGGAACTTTCTTTGATGCCGCAGGTGAAAACTCAAAGGTTCTGTTGCTTACAGACGGTGATGAGCTGATTTCATTTTGCACGTATGCCGAAAAGGATGATATCCAGCCTACGGAGCTTACTCCGTGGATGGGTTTTGTTTATACCTTCCCGGAGCATAGGGGGCATCATTATGTAGGTCTCCTTATGGAAGAGGTAGAAAGGCTCGCAATAAAAGAAGGTGTATCCGAAGTCTATATCTCGACAAATCATATTGGACTCTATGAAAAATATGGCTGTGAGTTTAAAGCGGAGATGCACGACATGAACGGAGAGCTTTCCAGAGTATATGTGAAGAAGGTTCCGACTAACGAATTACTGATTGAACTTCAGGATACAGAGTGGCCGTTTGAGTATACTGATCATGACCGGAGGATAGCCAGGGCAATCGTATTTGATGAAGAAGGATACTTTTATTTTGTTCGAGCCGAAAGAGATGATGATTTTGGAAGAGCGACATTGATAGAGACTTCCGGTGGCGGAGTCGAAGCCGGAGAGGATATGGATTCGGCGATTAAACGTGAGCTTAAAGAGGAATTGGGAGCAGAGGTACGGGTTGTTGCGATTATTACAATCTGATACACCGGCACAACCTGAATAACTATTTCCTTTGTAAAGTTGTTTCATTCGGAGATAAGCATCTGACTCAGGATGAGATAGAAGATTTCCATCTGTCAACGTTGAAGCTAACCTATGAAGAAGCGGTTTCCGAATACGAAAAAAGACGGGAAACAAGGCTTGGAAGGTTGATTGCAAACCGTGAGTTGCCAATTTTTAAGAAGGCAAGGGAAATAATGTGAATAAAGCAGGAACACAAATAATAGAAAGTGATAGATTGATGAGGTATGGCACTCGATGATCCGTAGCGACAGGGAGAAAAAATGATAAGATTTATTGAAAAACTGGATAAAGATGCATCCCTGGATATGAACAGCCGATGGAGATGATTATGATAAAGGAGTTAACGGTATGATCATCATTGTTACCGGGGCATCACATACAGGCAAGACAGTTC
>ONRZ01000148.1 GCA_900320345.1 uncultured Lachnospiraceae bacterium
GCTTGATAACGTGAAAAACGATCAGCGCCGATATTCCTGCAGGATCATCCGTAGGTCACTGGATGCCAGAAGGAAACCGGAGCTTTTTTATGTATATTCTGTATCCGTTGAACTTGATCCAAAAGAGGAAGAAAGGATACTTAAGCGTTCACGGGGCCGTTTTATATCAAAGTACGAACCAAAGGTCTATCATATGCCTGAACCTGAGGGTATGAATGAACTTAAGGGAAGACCTGTGATAGCGGGGACCGGGCCTGCCGGACTTTTCTGCGCATATATATTATGCCAAAACGGATATGCTCCGATACTTTTAGAACGCGGGGAACAGGTTGAAGACAGGATAGATTCAGTAAATGCGTTCTGGAAAAGCGGCAGATTAAACCCTTCTTCAAATGTCCAGTTCGGCGAAGGAGGGGCAGGAACATTTTCGGACGGGAAACTGAACACCCTTGTAAACGATAAGAACGGAAGAAACCGGTTTGTTCTTGATACCTTTGTAAAATTCGGAGCACCCGAGGAGATAGGATTTTGTTCAAAGCCGCATCTTGGGACGGATAATCTTACGGACATCGTAAGGAATATGAGGATGTTCATCACACAGTGCGGAGGGTCTTTTTGTTTTAATACAAAGCTTACCGATATCGCGATACAGGAAGGACATCTTATAAATGTGAAGGCCGAAAGTGTTCAAAAAGACGGCAGTATTGATGAGGTCGTGATAGATACCAACTGCCTTATCGCAGCCATCGGACATTCGGCAAGAGACACCTTTCTTATGTTTAACACAAGGGGTGTTTCAATGTCTCAGAAGAATTTTGCGGTAGGACTAAGGATACAGCATCCGCAAAAGATGATAAATGAACTTCAATACGGAAGAACAGATAATGACGGCTTGCCCGCAGCAGACTACAAACTTACGAACCGTACACAAAAGGGCAGGAATGTATACACCTTCTGCATGTGCCCGGGAGGGTATGTCGTTAATGCATCGAGCGAGGAGGGAAGGCTTGCGGTAAACGGTATGAGTTATTCGGGAAGGGACTCGCTTAATGCAAACAGCGCCGTAATCGTGTCAGTTGATAAGAAGGATTTCGGGTCCGAGGATGTACTTGCGGGACTGAAGTTCCAGCGTGATCTGGAGGAAAAGGCTTACAGGCTCGGAAACGGTGATGTTCCCGTTCAGAAATACGGGGATTATAAAGATAATGCTTTAACGGCAGAACCCGGTGATGTGATCCCTCAGATAAAGGGAAGATACAGAATGGCAAATCTTCGTGAACTGTTCAGTGAGGATATAAATGAGGCCATCATTGAATCTATAGACAAATTCGGTTATACTATGGAAGGTTTTGACAGAGCCGACGCGATCCTGGCCGGTGTTGAGAGCAGGACATCTTCTCCCGTCAGGATAAACCGCGATGACGGATTTATGAGTAATATAGTCGGCCTTTATCCCTGCGGAGAAGGAGCGGGATATGCCGGCGGCATAACATCTGCTGCGATCGACGGGATAAAGGTGGCGGAGGCCGTAATGAAACACTTCAGACCATACGATGAGAGCCGTAATGAGCTTTCATGAACGGAGAAAAAATGAGAAATCTTGAACCAACCGAAACAGAAAAAAAATACAGGAGCGATCTTAAGAACAAAAACAGGATCGTTATAAAGATAGGTTCCTCCTCGCTTCATCATATGTCGACGGGAGAACTTAATCTTACAAAGATGGAACGCCTTGTACGTGAACTCTGTGAACTTAAGAATCAGGGTAAGGATGTGATCCTTGTTTCTTCGGGTGCTATCGCCGTAGGCAAAAAAGTGATGAACATAAAGCCCACTGATAAGGATATACCGGTAAAGCAGGCGTGCGCCGCTGTGGGGCAGGCGAGGCTTATGATGATATATCAGAAGCTTTTTGCGGAATATAATCATACGACCGCACAGATACTGATGACCAAACACACGATAGTGGATGATATCAACAGACAGAATGCTCATAATACGTTTACGGAACTTCTTAAGCTCGGAGTCATCCCTGTGGTAAATGAAAATGATACGGTAGCAATACATGAAGTGGAAGATACCATAGGAGACAATGATTTTCTTTCGGCAGTGGTATCCAATCTGGTGGGTGCCGATCTTCTGATACTTCTTTCCGATATAGACGGTCTCTACACAGACGATCCGAGATCGAACAAGGATGCAAAATTCATATCGCTTGTAGAGGATCTTAATGATGTAATGGATATGGGCAAGGAAAGTACCGGAAGCAATATCGGAACGGGCGGCATGAGTGCGAAACTCCATGCGGCAACGGTGGCCGTAAACGCCGGTACGGATATGGTGATCGCAAACGGCAAGGATGTCAGTGTTATCCATAAGATAATGGAAGGAAGAAATTACGGAACACTGTTCAAGTCAAGTAAGGATGAGGCTTTTGATATAGCGGATTATATCGACCGGATGTAGTGTCCTGTTTGAAAGCAGTTGCACATAAGAGGATTTGTCATTATGAACATGGACGAAAAGATAAAGAGGATAAACGAGCTGTATCATAAGTCACAGAAAGAAGGACTTACGGAAGAAGAAAAGGCAGAGCAGAAACAGTTAAGAGAAGACTATATTGCGTCAGTAAGAGGCAATCTTAAGAGTCAGCTTGATAATATAAACATCCAGGAAGCTGACGGGAGCATAACAAATCTCGGCAGAAAATTCGGGAAGAAGGGCCACTGAAGCCGGTAATGGGTGGCGATCAAATATGCAGGATAAGAAAAGCTTCAGAAAAGAACTTATAGAAAAGCGCCGTATTATCCCGGATGATGTACGAAAAGATCTTGACCGGGCAGTCTTTGATAAGATCGTATCAAGGGATGAATACATAAAGGCGGATACGATCTTTGTTTATGCTTCATATAACGGAGAGACGGATACTTACCGCCTGATAGGTGATGCATTAGACAGATCAAAACGGGTTGCATGTCCGGTGTGTTCAGAGTTAAACGGTGAGCCTCATCTTGAGTTTTATTATATTGAAAAGATCGATGAACTTACAGAAGGCTACAGGGGAATACCCGAACCTGACAGGAATAAGGCCCTGAAGGCAACTGAAAACGATACCGGGCAGGCGCTTATCATTGTACCCATGGTAGGATATGACAGAGAAGGCAACAGGCTCGGATACGGCAAAGGATATTATGACAGATTCTTAAGTTCATGCGATCATTTGTGTGCAATAGGGATCGCATATTCCATGCAGGAATGCGAAAAACTGCCTGCTGACAGTCATGATATAAAACCGGATATGATAATCACCGATGAAAAAATATTCAGGTTTTAAAACAGGAGATAAGATGAACGATCTGAAGTTTGAGATGGCACCGGAGACGGAGCCTGAACGTCAGTATTTTTTTATAGAACAGGGCGCCGTGCTGCGTAAGCAGAAGGAAGAGGAACTTAAGCATCCTCTTACATATCATGTCACGACTTTCGGCTGTCAGATGAATGCCAAGGATTCGGAGAAGATGAAGGGCATTTTAAATGAGATGGGATTCATCAACTGTGATGATGAAAAAAGTGCGGATCTCGTACTTTTTAACACCTGTACCATTAGAGACAATGCGAATCAGAAGTTTTACGGGCATCTGGGCTCTCTAAATGACAAGAACCACAGGAATAAGGACCGTATTACCGCAGTATGCGGATGTATGATGCAGGAAAAGGGATGTGTCGAGAAAATAAGGAGCAGTTATAAATTCGTCAATATCATCTTCGGCACACATAATATATATAAACTGGCCGAACTTGTATGCCTTAAACTTGCCGGAGAAGATTTTGTATGTGATGTGTGGGATAAACCAAAGGATATAGTCGAGGATATTCCCAGCATACGCAAATATCCTTTTAAGGCCGGAGTAAATATAATGTATGGCTGCAATAACTATTGTACATACTGCATAGTGCCATATGTAAGAGGAGCGGAAAGAAGCAGGGAGGCAAAGGAGATCCTCATGGAATGCGAGAAGCTTGCATCCGAAGGAGTGAAGGAAGTGATGCTAGATCTTTCTGATGAACTGATCACGGTTATGAAGGGATCAAACAAAATATGCCGTCATATACATCTTCCGTTACAGTCGGGAAGTTCCAGAATCCTTAAAGCCATGAACAGACGATATTCCAAGGAGCAGTATCTTGAACTTGCTCTTAAGATAAGAAAGGAGCTTCCGGATACCGCGATAACCACGGATATCATCGTGGGATTCCCGGGAGAAACTCCTGAAGATGTCGATGAAACGATAGATGTTATCAAAAAAGTAAGGTTTGACGGTGCGTTCACATTTATATATTCAAAGAGAGCGGGAACTCCCGCAGCCTCAATGGAACAGGTCGATCCCGAACTTGTCAAAAAGGAATTCAACCGTGTACTCGAAGCGGTAAATAAAGAATCCAAAGAAATGGCCGCACTAAATACCGGAAAGACAGAAGATGTTCTTGTAGATGATATAAACGAACAGGATGAAAGGCTTCTTACCGGGCGGATGAGCAACAATATGACGGTGCATTTCCCGGGAGAGCGAAGTCTTATCGGAAAGATCGTAAATGTAAGGCTTGATGAATGTAAAGGCTTTTATTATGTAGGAAGTATGGTTTGAGAAGGAGGAAGAAACAATGAGTAAACCAATGACAATGACGCAGAAGATACTTGCTGCGCACGCAGGACTGCCATATGTAGAAGCGGGACAGCTTATCGAAGCGGATCTTGATCTTGTGCTGGGTAACGATATCACAACTCCGGTCGCTATAAGGGAAATGGAGAAGATGAAGGATAAGGAGGTTTTCGACAAGGATAAGATCGCTCTTGTCATGGATCATTTTATTCCGAACAAAGATATAAAGTCGGCAGAAAACTGCAAGTGTGTAAGGGATTTTGCCTGCGCCCATGAAATAACCAATTATTTTGATGTGGGACAGATGGGAATAGAACATGCACTTCTTCCCGAAAAAGGTCTTACAGTAGCCGGAGATGCGATAATAGGCGCCGATTCACATACATGCACATACGGAGCTCTGGGCGCATTCTCAACCGGTGTCGGAAGTACGGATATGGCTGCCGGAATGGCTACGGGACGCGCATGGTTCAAAGTACCGTCAGCCATTAAATTCAATATTACCGGCAAACCGTCGGAGTGGGTGAGCGGTAAGGATGTCATACTTCACATAATAGGTATGATAGGAGTTGACGGAGCTCTGTACAGATCAATGGAGTTTACCGGTGACGGGATAAAGAATCTGTCTATGGACGACCGCTTCACCATTGCAAACATGGCGATCGAAGCGGGTGGAAAGAACGGTATATTCCCCGTTGACGAACTTACGATAGAATATATGAAGGAACATGGCAACCGTCCGTATAAAGTATATGAGGCAGATGCGGATGCCCGGTATGATGAGGAGTACACGATAGATCTGTCAGCACTTAAACCTACGGTGGCCTTCCCTCATCTTCCCGAAAACACAAAGACGATAGATGAGATAAAAGAGCCGGTTAAGATCGATCAGGCAGTTATAGGTTCCTGTACTAACGGCCGCCTTGACGATCTTCGTATAGCAGCAAAAGTCCTTAAGGGCAAAAAGGTTAAGAAAGGAATAAGATGCATAGTCATACCTGCCACTCAGGAAATATATCTTAAGGCTATGGAAGAAGGTCTTTTAAAAATATTCATCGAAGCCGGAGCCGTCGTGTCAACACCTACCTGCGGACCGTGTCTGGGTGGTTATATGGGAATACTTGCAGCCGGTGAGAGATGTATTTCAACGACAAACAGAAATTTCGTCGGCAGGATGGGGCATGTGGATTCGGAAGTCTATCTGGCATCACCCGCAGTTGCCGCCGCAAGTGCCATAGAAGGTTACATCTGCGCACCAAGGTAAGACAGGCACCCTGTTTTTCGGGAAGATAAAAAAAGGTGATATCGTAGTTGCCGGTAAGAATTTCGGATGCGGATCGTCAAGAGAACATGCGCCTTTGGTTATCAAGGTATCGGGCGTAAGCTGTGTGATCGCGGAAACATTCGCAAGGATATTCTACAGAAATGCGATAAATATAGGACTGCCGATAATAGAATGCAAGGCAGCATCGGAAGGCATTGATGACGGCGATGAGGTCGAGATCGATTTTGACAGCGGGAAGATCTATAACAAAACAAAAAATGAGGAATATAAAGGACAGCCTTTCCCCGAATTCATGCAGAGGATAATAAAGGCTGAAGGACTTGTAAATTACATAAACGAAAAGGATGCATAAATATATAGGCAGAAATGACATCATACTCATGGCATCCATACTCGCGGTATCTGTCCTTATAATGATATCTTCAAGGGCTTTTGCCGATAAAGGTACGACCGCTGCGGTATATGTTGACGGTACGGAAAAAGGAAGATATCCGCTTACAGAAGACATCAATGTCGATATAGACGGATATGGAGGGAGCCATAATACTCTTTCGATATCAGGCGGGAAAGCTTATATGAGTGATGCTTCGTGTCCGGACAAGCTGTGCATGCATCAGGGCAAGGTATATAAGGGCGGACAGACTATAGTATGCCTTCCGAACAGAGTGATAATAAAGATAGAAGGGGAGAATGACAGCGGTTATGATGCGATCACAAGATAAATTAAACCCTGTCAGGATGACGGCCTACATTGCGGTTATGACAGCATTGTCTGCGGTTTTCGGATATGCGGAGCAGCTGATACCCTTTGTGTTTTTCGGTATTCCGGGTATAAAGCTTGGGTTTGCAAATATCGTTTCTCTGATCGCACTGTATGTTTTCGGCCCCGTATATGCATATCTTATACTTCTTGCAAGAGTACTGATTGTAGGCTTTATGTTCATCCTTAAAAAGACCGGACTGTTCGGAATGACCGGCGTGAGTGCAGCGGGAGGTGTGGCACATAATCTGGGGCAGCTTATCGTTGCCGAAATAACAATGAATGAAATAAATCTGATCTTTTATCTTCCGGTCCTTGTTATCTTTGGTATGCTGGCCGGATGTGTTATGGGTATTTTGGGACAGACTATAGTATTAAGGATGAGGTGGAGTGATGATAGGTTTTTTAAAGGGCACGATAGATTCGAT
The DNA here is from genome assembly GCA_900320345.1 of uncultured Lachnospiraceae bacterium. Taxonomy (GTDB): domain Bacteria; phylum Bacillota; class Clostridia; order Lachnospirales; family Lachnospiraceae; genus UBA2868. The sequence goes on from ONRZ01000148.1 coordinate 7,135, forward strand.
CTATGAAGACCGCATAATGATCGATGTTAACGGTATAGGATTCAATGTATATATGCCGGCGGCACAGCGGGATATGCTCGGGGCAAGAGGCAGTGATATAAAGGTATATACCTATATGGCTGTAAGGGAAGATGCGATGCAGCTCTACGGATTTACAACAGCCGACAGCCTCGATCTCTTTAAAATGCTGATACAGGTAAACGGCATAGGACCGAAGGGAGCGCTGGCACTTCTGTCTGCGATGAGTACGGATGATCTTAAGTTTGCGATCATGTCAGGTGATGCCAAGACGATCTCAAAGGCTCCCGGTATAGGTGCAAAGACCGCACAGCGTCTTATAATCGATCTGAAGGATAAGGTGAGCGTACGGGATATGCTCGACAACTATTCCGTAAACAGGACAGTTGAAGATACATCCGAAATGAGTACTGCCAGGGCTGAAGCGATAGAAGCGCTCACAGCACTCGGTTACAGTTCTGCCGATGCGCTGAAGGCTGTTAAAATGTGCGGCGCGGATGAGAATGCTGATACGGAAACGATAATCAAGCTTGCTTTCAGGCAGATCGTGAGGTAGGAGATGGAAAAAAGATCTATTGAAACAAGACTTACCGAAGAGGATGTGAAAATAGAAGGTTCCCTTAGGCCGCAGTATCTTAAGGATTATATAGGACAGGCCAAGGCCAAACAGAATCTCAAGGTATACATCGATGCCGCAAAATTAAGGGGTGATCCTCTGGATCATGTTCTGTTTTACGGTCCGCCCGGGCTTGGCAAGACTACACTTGCCGCGATCATTGCAAATGAAATGGGAGTTAATATAAAGACCACTTCAGGACCCGCGATCGAAAAACCCGGGGATATGGCTGCGATCCTAAACAACCTTAAGGAAGGCGATGTTCTGTTCGTTGATGAAATACACCGGCTTAACAGGCAGGTGGAAGAAGTACTTTATCCCGCAATGGAAGACTATGCCATAGATATCATGATAGGGAAAGGCGCTTCAGCCAAATCCATAAGGATAGACCTTCCGAAGTTCACGCTTGTGGGGGCAACCACAAGAGCCGGACTTCTGACTGCACCTTTACGTGACCGTTTCGGTGTCATACACAGGCTTGAATTTTACACAAATGAAGAACTTAAGACCATAATAATGCATTCGGCAAAGATACTTGAAGTCTCTATTGATGAGATGGGAGCCATGGAACTTGCAAGAAGGAGCAGGGGTACACCGAGGCTTGCAAACCGGCTTCTTAAACGGGTAAGGGATTTTGCGCAGGTCAGATTTGACGGGAATATAACTCACGAAGTTGCAAAAAGTGCTCTGGATCTTATGGATGTTGATAAGATGGGACTTGATCATGTTGACAGAAACCTGCTTTTAACCATGATAAACAAGTTCGACGGCGGACCGGTGGGACTTGATACCATAGCAGCCGCAATAGGAGAAGATGCGGGAACGATAGAAGATGTATACGAACCTTATCTTATCATGAACGGATTCATAAACCGCACACCCAGGGGAAGGGTTGCCACAAGGAGTGCATATGAGCATTTCGGGATCGAATTTACGGATGAGACGACTGACTGAGGCTGCATGATTGTTACATATTTGTTAAGTTTATCGTTTTTTTTGAAAAACCTTAATTTTATGATGACATTGCCGAAATATTTGTTATAATTAGAATAGATTTTTGTCTAAGAAAGGGGAGAAGATTATGACAAAAAAATATTTAATAAGGGCTATTGCTATGTGTTCCGCTGCGGTTCTCACATTCGCAGTTCCACAGGCGGTAAGTGCGGATGCTCTTCCGTGTACCGTTATGTATCTTAATCAGGCTAAGGAAGCTCAGGCAAGGGCAACATCTGAACTTGCGGCAGCCAAGGCCGTTCTCAATGAAAAGCAGGCTAAGGTCAATGCCTTCACCGCGTCAGGAGAAACAAATACCCAGGCATATTTTAATGCGGCAACCGAATTACTTGCGGCAAAGGGAAATGTAGAGGCAAAACAGCAGGCTCTTGCAAGTGCAAACAGTTTTGTCAGTGACTGTCAGTCGAAATATATCGTTGAAGATAATGCCGACAAGTCATTTAAGGCACTTCAGGATGTAAACGTATTGCAGGCTGCGAAGCTTGAATATGACAATGCACAGAATATCGCAACGGCTGCGGCAACTGTTGTGGATCAGACCAGGAAGGCTATAGCCGGATACCAGACTCAGCTTGCAAAATCACCTGCAGTACAGGCACAGATAGACGCACTCAATGCACAGCTTGTTGCACAGCAGGCTGACTACGCGGCAAAGCAGGCAGTTGCGGATGGCAAGAAGGCTGCATATGCGGCATCGCTCAATTCGGGGTATGCATCCTATGACAAGAAGCCCATCGATTATATTTACAACAGGGATATGATGAGATCCCATACTGTTACCGATCTCAATAAGAGCGGTAAGGTTGACGGAGATGATTTCTTCCTTGGTATCCAGTATGTACAGGACGGATACAAGCGCGAACCCATATACAGACAGGATCATTATATAGAAGAAGCAAGAAATTATGTTCCTCCCGTAGTTAAGACCGAAGACTGAGAACAGGGGTGATGATATGTCTTCTTCCAAGAATGATACTGAGGTTATTATCGGCGGTAAGGTCATTCGTTTGAGCGGTTACGAGAGTGAAGAATACCTTCAGAAAGTTGCATCATATATTAACGGCAAGATAGCGGAATACGAGAAGGTGGATTCATTCAGAAGACAGCCTCTTGATATGCAGAATGTCCTGATACAGTTAAATGTTGCGGACGATTACTTCAAGGCCAAGAAACAATTGGAGGAACTTGAAGCGGAATTGGAAGCCAAAGATAAGGAATTGTATGATATAAAACACGAACTGATCGCCGCGCAGATAAAAATGGAAAGCAAAGATAAAATGATAAAGGATTATCAGAAGGAATTATCAAAAGCATAAAAAAAGGGCTGTCATTGACAGCCCTTTATCTTTATCACGGAGGCTTGATTTGG
>ONRZ01000234.1 GCA_900320345.1 uncultured Lachnospiraceae bacterium
TGAAGGCTATTACCTTAGTAACGAGTGGAAACAGGACTTTTCCGATGATGAAGCCGGGCTTCTTCCTCCTGACCTAAGACGCGGAGTATTATCTGAAGATGGCATTTATAACCTGATTGAAAAGTATAATGAACTTCGGGATGAACATACTTACCGGATGAACACATAGAAAGTTTGCCCCTTATTTTCATTTTTACGCGAAATATAATCTCTTTTCGTGTACATATAGCTCATGAATTCTTAAAATAGCTAAGGTTATATAAAAATATGGGGCATTCTTATTAAAGATAACGGGCACTATTTGAATTTCAAAACCGTACCTGAATTTAGGGCTTTTGGAAGCTGAATACAGGATAAAAAACTGAAAAAACGCATAAAACCTTATTGGAATATTTAGAAAAACCGCTGTATTTCCTGAAAACAGGTACAATTTTGAATGCACGGATGGGTATAGACATGTTCTTTTCATCAAAACAGATCGAACGGATCAACGTCCGGACGAAAGATGAGTATGCTTCAGGGCACATCCCCGGAGCCATATGTATTCCAAACGAGACAATAAGTAATATAGATTCCGTGCAGTTAAGTAACAAGGATCAAAACATAATCGTCTACTGTCAGACCGGTATGCGCGCATCCAAAGCTGCAAAAAAGCTTAAGCGTTTAGGGTATAAGAACGTATTTAACTTCGGTGGGATAAACTCCTGGCATGGAGATATAGAACGGTAGACGACTTTGATTTCTGTCCGAAATGCGGAGAAAGGTTTTAGTATGAAGCCTATGAATGACAGATCGAACAAAAAGATCCTTTCGGAGTTGCTGCTTATTTTGATAATGATATGTATTAACGGATGTCACTTAAGCAAGCCAAAGCCACCGAAGGAAGCAGATGTAACAGAAAAAGTCCACGAGATGTTTGACGAGGATATTAGGCTTGTTGAAAAAGTCGATGATGAAACTTATATCTTCGCATCTAATGTAAGGGATCTTGAGTTTGAGGTAAACCTTCATGCGGGCACGGTCAACATAGACGGCTCTGATTTCGGTTATACGGGGAATTACCGTTACCATAATGATTATCGCGATAAGGTTTATGCGTTCTACCGTGACAGGATCGAACAGATTATGGAAGATCACGGTTTTAAGGCAAGTGCCCAGTCCGATCCCGACATGCCATGTATAGATTCGTTCACAATAGCCGCATACAATTGGCTTAGCGATAAGGATATCGCAAACATCAATGATTTTCTGAAGGATCTTCGCGACCTGAGCAAAGAAGAGGCACAGTATCATAACAAAGACTATGACTTTTATTTTGATATCACATTTCTGTGGATAGATGTGTGGGGCGGAAAAAAGGAGTATATACGGACGGTAGGAAATTCCGATTACTCAAATAAGATCGGTCCCAAAACAACAGATGATGAGCTGGATGTCCGCAAATTGGGTATGAGTTCGCAAAGGTTGGCAAATGTCATTCCTCCTGTATATAACGGCGTCCTTATAGAACTTGAGGACGGTATAGATGAGTGGGTGGAGTAAATAGTGGTAGGCTCGGGAACGGTTAGAAAGGGCGTAGTTACTTGATTGAAAAAGTCAACGCGACCTTTTGAATGGGTTACCACGAAATGACCTGATAAAAACAGAGATCAGGTCATTTTATATGCGAAAAAAGCCGTTCATATGTCATATAAGCCCGGAAAACATAATAAAGAGTTGTTTTACTTGCTAAGCAGATCTTTTGTCAGATTGATCTCATCGGCCGGAATGGGATGTAAGCCCAGTACCTTCATGAGAAGGTGCATGTTACTGTCATTATCTGAAATAAGATCATACGGAGACCTGTTATTGAGCCCCGGTCTCTTGGTGCTGTTGATATGGTTCATGAGGACGGTCATATCATCCTGTGTAAAGGAGTTAAGCGACGTTCCCTTAGGTATCACATAGCGTATATACTCATGATTCTTTTCAAGACGTCCTTTCTGGCCGGACTGCATAGGATCACAATAGTATACACTGGTCCTGACGGTGTTATCCGGAGATAGCTCAAGTTCATCGACTTTCTTAAATTCACTGCCGTTATCAGTAAGGCATATTTCAAAGAGTTTATGGAAAACATCACTGCCAAGACTCACCTCAAGGAAGTTGAACCAGTAGATAACGGATTCGGCCTTGCAATTAGGCATTAGGAAGATAAGCATAACGGAATTCTTCCTAAACAGCATCGTGAGCATGACTTTGCCATGTCCTCTTTTACCTTTAACGGTATCCATTTCAAATACTCTGGTATCCGATTTTCCTTCCATATACGCCTTAAAGTCGTTATAAGAGCGTCCCTGCCTGAAATTCTGTGAAAGGATACCACTGTCATCCTTTTTCTTCCTGCGGCGTTTATAACCGGCCTGGCGCCTTAAGTCAATGTTCCTTACATCAAGTAAGCCCATGTTTATATATGTGTAAGCAGTCCTGCTTGTAACAGGTATCTCATCTTCGTGTACAGCAAAAATGTGAGCAATAGGCTGCCCCTTTCTGATATTTGTAGTCAGTATGGTATTCAGGTCATCAAGCTCTTCATACGAAAGATGGATTCCTTTACGTGATTCCGACCGGCATTCCCTCGACTGCCTGTCAGCAACCCTCGCATCATAAAAATACCTGTCATCATCACAATAACGCCGATTCTCGCAGCCGTTGCATACATAAGGCGGTTTGTCATATTTACGGCACTTCTTGGTGGAATACTCCATGCAAAAATTATGACAATCTTTAGGACATGCATAACAATACATCGGACAGTCATCATCCCCGCATACATGCCTCACATCACATCCTTTTGCATACCTACAGTCATTGCCTGCATAGTAGCTTCCCCGTACAAAAATCCGGTGTTTCTTGATCTCGTTAGTTATCGAGGTCACATGACGCCCAAGGAGCTTCGCGATCTTTTTCAATGGCTGATGGCGCATTATTCCGATCGCTATGGATTCCCTGTCATCAAGATTTATCCTTTTGTTTTTTTCTTGCATGTTTACCCCCTTATCTGAGCTTTTATGACATATATTGATATATTAACTTGAAAATATACTATCGAATAGTATAATAAGTATCGTAAGGTCATATTAATTCGAGGTTTTGATGAGATGACAAGCGTGAAAAAACAATACAAGGTCAAAGATGAAGTCATACCGGTCCGTCGGTTCGGTGCAGAAGATGTAAAAGGAATCAGAAAAAGGACAAGGACAACACAGGGATTCCTTGCGAACTGGCTTGGAGTATCAAAGAAGACAATACAGGCGTGGGAGAGCGGACGGAATACCCCTAACGGTACATCTGCAAGGCTCCTGTCCCTGCTGGAAGATAAGGTTATAGGAATTGATGTATTTCTGGAAAGGGAGGAAGAAGATGAGTCCGATAGAAGTTAACAGCTATATCAACGCAGCAGAGGAAGTCCTCAGAAATGATCCTGAATATATGAGATGGTTCGATGCACTTGTCGAAAAACGAAAAGAAGCCTATGACAATTACGGATATTGTGTTGCAGGGGTAGAGGGTGTCCTTTTCGAGCTGTGGAACGCTAAGATAGGGTATATCCTGGATCATAAGGATGAGATAGAAGAGAAGAATAAGCTTTAAAGATGTGACGTACCATGTTCTTTAAAAGCACAAGAGTCGGATCATAAATCCGACTCTTGCTGATCATTTCCTCGGAATGCAAATTCCTTTCCTTTGTGGCATTCATATTGCTCAATATAAGGGCGATATCGCCTTAATACAGTTTCTCTGCCATTACCGGTTGCAGCAGACGTGAGATTTATGTTCATTGTCTGATCGAAGACATTGTTTCTGAATGAAAGTTTGAGTGCTTCGCCTGTAAGGTGATCCTTTTCGCCAAACATGGCAGAAGAGTATTTTCTGATCATTATCTCGACTGCTCTTATGCCGATCCTTTTACCATAAATGCCAAGAAAAAGGGCGTTATCATCTCCACTTTCGGCTATGATACTGAGCCTTTTTCCAAGGTACTGACTGATGGCATGGGATATAA
>ONRZ01000136.1 GCA_900320345.1 uncultured Lachnospiraceae bacterium
TGATATCCGTGAGTGTGTAACAGGAACATTCGATAAATCGGGTGAGGGGACATGTCTCGGACCGGAGGCGATGATAAAAACAAAAGAGATAAACATAGCGGGAACATGGGATACCGATATAATCTTCAGTTTCGGATCCAAAGCGCTTGATCCGGCTGTTGATCTCTATAATAAGGCAGTTGACCAATACGGTGATATGTATGGTCTTGACAGTATTTCGGGACTGAGTGATCTGGGTAACATGTATAAAGGCATGCAGCAGGATCAGCAATCCAAGGCAACGCTTATCATAAAGCCGAAGGATGTATTTGGCAAGGATTATGAAGCTACCTTTAAGTATACTACCGGAGCTCCGGATGAGACTTACGACGGTATCTTTGATGCTTCCACCATGAAGCTTACACTTAAACCCCGTGATAAGAATGTCACCGATTCAAGGGGAAATTCCTATAACCTGGGCCAGTATGGCCTGCAGGCAGATGTAAATCTACAGATAAAAGCGCAGAAGGATAATTCCGGAAAGAGTGTGCTCACATTTACCGGAGAAAGCGCAAACAACCCGAACAATAATATAGTAAGTTATTCCTTGACAATGACCGGAACCAAGGTTTCGGATAAATATGAATGATCCGGGTATATACAGGATGATCTGTCAGGATAGGAGAAAAGATCGGAGGGAACAGTATGTTTTGTGAACAGTGCGGGGCTTTGGTGCCTGATGGAATGAGGTTCTGCGATCAGTGCGGTGCGCCGGTATCAGATGGTGAGGCGCAGAACATGGCGTCTGAAGCAGGGCAATACAATATGCAACCCGGGCCTGTTAATAATATCCCGCCCATGCAACAGGGGATGTATCATAATGGTACGCCGCCTATGCAGCAGGGGATGCCGGTAGGATTTAACAAGCCAAAGAAGTCGCCGTTAGTTCCTGTAATGATCGCAGTTGTTGCGGTTTTGGTGCTGGGACTCGGAGGCTTTGGTATATATAAGAATATCGATAAGATCAAGGGGTTGGTTGGTAAGGTTAAAGACAATGAGGAACAGTCTGAGCAGATCCCGATAGAAAATGGTAATCCGGATGAAGATGAACCGGAAAATGAAAGCATAAAAGAAAGTATAGATGAAGGGTTTCCGTATAGTGAAAACACCGATAGAGTAAAGCCGGGCGACAATATCAAAGAAGACAATACCAAAGAAGATAGCACAAAAGAAGACAATACAAAAGAAGATAAAACAGAAGAGGGAAGGACAGGCGAAAACGAAAAAGAAGAAGATATAACTGAAAAGGATAAGACCGGGAAAGAGTGGCCGGATGAAAAGGAAAACCGACCGGATATCGGTGATGTTTGGGATTATGACACATCCAGGGAACCGGTTTGGAGTGATTTTGAATGGGTTATGTCTGATGAGATGACTCAGGGATTATTAAGCGGCGAAGATATGTTTTCCGACAGTGCATACAGGCTTACGGATTTTGATGATGTTGTCGGTGGCTGGAACGGATATCTGTGTTATGATCCCAACAATACATACGCGGATAATCCTTGGGGAGGTCCTATGGTATTCCTTGTACATGCAGAGATTTCGGGTGATAGGAGTGAGCCTTCCTTATATTTTGAGTGGCTTCAATATCGGAAAACCGCAGATGGTGAGGAAGGTAAACTGACGAGCAAAGAAACATTTGCGTGCAACCGAAGGAGTAATAATGTTTTTAACGGGAGAGCGGGAAGCGGATGGCATATAACATTGGAGCATTTTTGCTGGATTGATGGGAAGGAATATGCTACGGGCAGGATGAAGGCAGCAGACGGGGGCGATTGTATACTGGCTCTGTTCAGACCATAGATAATATCGCAGAGGGCATTACACATTATAGGAGGAACGGATATATGTTTTGTGAACAGTGTGGGGCTTTGGTGCCTGACGGAATGAAATTCTGTGATCAGTGCGGCGCGCCGGTTGCTGTTATTGAAAATGCACCCATGCAGACCGGAACAGGGCAATACAATATGCAGCCGGAGATGCAGAATAATATGCAGCGATCCGGACAGCAGGGAATGCCCGGACAAAACAAAACGAAGAAATCGCCGTTGGTTCCCATAATGATCGCAGCTGCTGCGGTTTTGGTACTTGGTCTCGGAAGTTTTTTGGTATATAAGAATTTCGCTAAGATCAAGGAACTGACGGCGAAGATAAAAAAGGAAGAACCGGTCATGGAAGAACCGCCCGTGGAAGAGCCTGTGGAAGAAAAATCATCTGTTGAGGAACCGCCGGAGGAAAAAGCGCCTGTAAAGGAAGAAACCGGGGAAGAAACGGAGACTGAGGAGATTGAAAAGGAATCTCCCGGGGGATCTGATGAGGAAGACTCGGAAGACGTCGGACCCGGGAAAACAAAGGATGAACGTGAAACAAGGGACACTCCGGCCAAAGATGCCATAACCGGCGGTAAATGGGCGCGGAACGGAAGCGGTGGTCATATATATAACCTTAACGGAGAAATGCAGAAGAAATGCTGGGTAGAGGTCAAGGGTGAATACTATTATGTGGATGCAAGCGGATACCGTATGAGTGATAACTGGTCACATGACGGTTTTTATGTAGGTGAGGAAGGCCTGTGGGATGAGAGCGTTGACAGGAGGATGGATGATCCTGTGCCGCTTGCAGAAATAAGTTATGTTAACCAGGCGTATAAGGATAATACGGGTGAATGCAAAAGTGTGGTATTTGACGGTAAGAAAGGAACTGCGGCACTTGAGTATCAGTGGGATGGTGTGATCTATGACGTAACTTCCATGGGGCACGGAACCTATATACTTACGGACTCAAGCGGTATGCTCGATCCCATGGATGTTGTCCATACTCTTGTGATGTCCGTATCCGAAGATCAGAGTAAGGTCATGATATCGGAATACGGATATACGACAGTTCTTGAAGCGGACAGGAACTACAGTTCAAACGGACCCGGTAAAACAGCGGAAAATGGTTCGGACTCCAAGGGCTCGGGCTCCGGAAATATCACCATAACGGATATAGTTGAAATGGCAAAAACAAAAAGCGGAGCGCCCAATGCCGAGCTTGACAGCGTGGATCAGGACGGTACGCTCAATATCCGCCTGTACGGCAACGGCACGCAGGATACATGGGACTGGTATTATATCGATCCGAAAACACTTAAGGGTACGAATATCACGGGTAATGTGATCGACTTAAACTGATCTTTACTTTGCTCAGCTAAATACAGCGGGAAATTATGTATTCGCACAGTATCAATACATAGCAGATTAAGGAGAACAAAGTATGTTTTGCAAAAACTGTGGCAGGCAATTAATGGACGGTGCTTCATTCTGCACAGAATGCGGATGGAAGGTCGGTAATAAGACGGGAAGCAAGAATACAGTTGGACGTCCCGTGAACACCAACGTAAAAAAGAAGGGAAACACCGTGGTGATAGTACTGGCAGCGGTATTCGGCGCGCTGTTCCTGGGATCTATAGTTGTTTTGACAGGTTTGTATATTTTGGGAACGAGTGCGGATACGGACGCTGAGGATAAAATGACGACTCAGGAGGCGGATGTGATGGAAAAAGTAACAGGTTCCGCCGATGTCGCAGATCCCGGAGCGGTTGAGCAGCTGCTGAAGATCCTTAATGAGACTTTAGAAGCCACAGACTCGATCGGAAACGGTGCAGATGATACCGATGATATGAAGGCAATGATCGAGGAAAACAACCGCCTCTATAAAGAGATTGAAGATCAGTACAGAAGATCGCAGGAAATAGAAGGTTTGCCTGAGAATTTCAGGAAAGCTTCAAGCGATGCATATGAGATGTTTCTGTCGGGAATTGAGTCTACAAATAAGGATTACGTTTTTATTCAGGATATACTGGAACTTAATGATACCATAAATCCCGATGATCTGACGGCAACATACTATGCTTTTAAGGATAAGCATGAAAAGACGGTCTGCCCGGAAAATATGGAAGACTCGTGGAAAGCTATAGGAAAGTCACTTGATTTTCTTGCCGAATCCGTAAACAGAAATATTGAAGGTGAAGAGTTGGGGGATGCATTGAGAATGTTTTCATCAGATAATCATCTTATCAGGTTTGCTTCCGTTTTTGAAAATGAAATGTACAAGATCAGGGATAGCTATAAGGCTGAACAGGAATTTTTGTTTGAGCAGGGAAGCGCATCGGCTGCAATAATCAATGAAATAGTTAAAGCTTCAGCGCTTGAACCGGAGGAGATGGGAAAATATGAGTTTGAATATGATGTTGAGAATGTAATAAAGGAAGTCACTTATGACCATATCCCGAACATATATCCATCGCTTTATAATACATATGACAGTTTTGTTACCGTTAAAATGGGATGTCTTAAGGGCAGCAGGGAAGTCATAATTGAGTGTGAGATCCCGGGACTGTCCCAGAGTATTTCTCAGAGTTATCATAAAGCCGCCGGCATCCAGCGAAAAACTTGATTTAAATACGGCAAAGGATACTCAGATCAGGGTTACGGTCAAGGATAAGAGTGACGGCAGTGTTCTCGATACACAGTCATTTCCCGTACATATATACAGCAGGAATGATTTCGAGTGGTATTCAGACGAATTCGGGACGATCACGCAGGATAACATTCTGTGTTTTCTTACACCGGATTCGGAGGCGGTCACGAAGCTTAAGAGGAATGCGATCGATATCCTGGAAGATATGTCGCGCGGAGAAATGAACGCGCTTGCAGGCTATCAGGGACCGTATTTTGCAACGGATGAGGATGGCGACGGTGAATTGGACAATTTAGGGCAGGCTCAATATATAACCACATATTTACAGGCGGCAGCTCTTATGAGATCCATGTCAGACATGGGTGTCAGATATACCAATGACACCTTCTCAATAGATAATGCGGGACAGCATATACTGTTTCCGGATCAGGTGCTTGAGAGAAAGACCGGATTATGTATAGAGACTTCCCTTGTGATCGCCAGTGCCCTTCAGAGCATGGGTATGCATACCTGTCTTGTCTTTCCGCCGGGGCATGCGCAGGTTGCGGTGGAATCATGGGAAGGGTCGGGAAACTGGTTCCTTATAGAAACAACCATACTGCCTAATGAGAACAGCGACTTTACAGATGAGGCAAACGCTATTATGACCAATTGGGATATGCAGTATGATAATCAACCGATAGCCTGTCTTACAAAGGAAGAATGGGCCGCGTATCTAACAGCTGATCAGAATGATGCCGGCGATGACTGCTATGTACTTGACTGTGGCGATGGTGCGCTGCTTGGGATGACTCCGTTTGCAAATTAAGAAAGCAGAGGAAAATGTTTAAGGGTGCTTAAGAGAGCAGGCAATCGTATGCATACTCTAAAGAGTGGTAAGGAGAGAGATAAGATGGTATGTAAAAACTGCGGGAATGAAACAGCCGACGGAAGCAGATTCTGCAGCGTATGCGGTGCTCAGATTTACGGACAGGATGCAGATGGGGCATCAAAGCAGCAAACGATCGGAACAGGGGATTTGGAGGAGTTTTCGGGACAGTATGTCACACCCAATATAGTCAAATGCGAGGATGGCTTCTACCGCTGGTATTATGATTATAATATGCTCAAAAACCCTACGATCCTGTTTACCGTATTTAAGGTGCTGGGGATCACCTTTGGTATTGTGTGGCTGTTTTTTTCGATAGTGACGCTTGCCGGAGGAGACGGTATTGAGGGTTTCCTTGGCGGTTTAAAGGTATTTGGGATCCTTTTTGCGGTATTCCTTGTGATCGGATCGATATCCTATCTTATCGTGGCCGCCATTTACGGCGGAAGCTATATGGTACTGTTTGAGATGAATGATAAACAGGTTAAGCATATACAGATGCCCGGGCAGTTTAAGAAGGCAGAGGCACTGGGATGGCTTAATGTGTTTGTGGGTATTGCATCGGGAAGACCCACACAGGTGGGACAGGGTTTGCTTGTGGCGAGTAAGCAGTCAACTACTTCGGTTTTTGAAAGTGTATCATCTGTGAAGGTACGCCGAAGACGCAATACGGTTCATGTAAATCAATCATTGGAAAAAAATCAGGTATATGCCTATCCGGAGGATTTTGATTTTGTTGAGCAGTTCATAGTTTCACATTGTGTTAATGCTAAAGTAAGGTAGGAGGAACTATTATGTTTTGTCCAAATTGCGGTAAAGATCTGGGAATCGGAGCAAGATTTTGCAATAACTGCGGATTTAATCTAAGTCAGGGGGCAGCTAAAGGTCCTGATCCAGATGCAAATACCGGGGAACTTATCGTCAGTGTTCCTTACAGTTATAACGAATGATCCTTTGGGGCGGTGTATGAAAAAGACGAAAGAAAACAAGCTGACGATCTTAATATCAATGCTGCTCTTATCGATGGTTTTTGCCGGCTGTGCAAGGGGCTCTGTATTTCCAGCAGGAGATCCAAAGTATGAAGAATACGATTATAAGAAAGCGGCGGAGAACAGGTCGGGAGCGGAGGCTTACCGCCGTGTGGCTGCCTGCGGCGAGTATCGTTTTGATCCGGAAGGAAGATCGTTCATTGACGGGAATAAACTTGCGGGAGAATGGATAAAAACTGATGAAGAGGTAATTGGTGAGGAATATCCGAACCAATATGATATACGATACTGGAACATTGAGGATTCATATCTTCCCGGCTCTGTGATAGATGTTGACCTGACTTTTCATGTGGATCATGACAGGATAGGGGCCAGTGATGATATTTGGGGATCGATGTATTTTGCAGATCTCGGGAACGGGAAAGGAAGCCTTGACGAGAAACCTGCAGTAAGGAAGTTCTTTAAAAAGTCACAGAATGATGATACTCATGATCCGGTAGAGATGAGCCGCTTCGGCAAGGATAACGATGGTCGCAGCGGAGGTGCTAAAGGAAGCAATGGGGATATTGAGTACTATTTTGATGCACGTGCGGCATTCCCGAGATTGTGTGGGACGGGTGATAGGATATACATCGTTCTTGATATTTCGGATTCGGAAGGAACGGTGATCACCAGATACCTTTGGGAATATACATTCAGAGAAACAGATCCGGATATCGAAACAGACGACACTTCTGATCATGAGGAGAATTATCCGGAGTTTTATTCCATAGAGCATCCGGGGAAATGGGATATGACTGATATCCGGTTTATAGGTGGAGACACCGGAGAGACAGTAGATGGAGATGTTATCATAAAAGCCGAGCGTTATGGTGTCGAAGGCGAAGACATGGTCTATTCGTTTAAAGAAAAGAATGGTTCATATTCAAGGATATACATTCCTGATTTCCATCCTGAGACAAGCGTTTATGCAGATGGATCCTTCTGTGCATGGATAAAGAATACGGCTTATAAGGGTTTGGAGGACAGCCGCTCAGTACTGCATTGTTCCCTGGCACTTTCCGATGTTGATTTTGATAACGGTAAGTACGGGGTGAAAGTAAATCCGAGACAGTTTTTCACAACCGTGACATCTTCTGCAGACGACGGTGAGACCTTTGATGCTCCCGGGAGGATTCTGCTTGAAGGAAGTTTTCCGGAGGGAAAAAAAGACGGAGAGAAGATATATCTTACCTATGGAGTGATGGACGGGTTTTCCGGTAATGTCCGTATGTACAATATATATGAGTACACATATACAGTTGGACCGGTAACCGAGTGGGTAAATAACCCGCCAATGCCGTGACAAAAATTCATTGATTTTTTTTTGTCACGCATTGTTTTGATATATGTAAGTTTTAAAATAAAGTCAGGTCACCTGATTCATGACATGTATGGAGCATGTAAGCTGCAGATGGAATAAGTATAAAGACCATAGTGAAAGGGCTGAGAAAGTATGGAACATTATAAGAATCTGTTGAGTGCATTGGGCGGAGCAATGCCTGTATGTATGGTATGGTTGCTTGCCGGAACAGAAGACAATTATTTCAATGCACGGGATGTTTTTGCGTTTGCATTATCCGAAGGCGGAAGGAAATGGAGGAAGGGCAGTTCTATGTGGTTTCCGAAGAAGGAGCCATAGGGATTGCTGCTAATTATGAATATCTCACCCGTTGGCTTTTTATCCCGGTAGTTGATGAAAAAGTTATGGGAAGAGAGTTGCTGCGTATGAAGGACGAAATGTCTTTTGATATGGAGCATGAGAATGACGAACCGCAAGAAGAAAGAACTGAGGCTTATGAACCTGCAGAAGAAGAGGGCGAAAAAGAACAACCGGTACCGCCGCAGCCGATGATGCAGCCACAGGGCCAACCGGTACCGCCGCAGCCCATATCACCGCAGCCCATGCAGCCACAGGGTCAGTCCATACCGCCACAGCCCATGCAGCCACAGGGCAAGAAGCGGTTTTGCATGCAGTGTGGCTTCCAGCTAAATGCAAATTCCAAATTCTGTCCGAAGTGCGGTACGCCGGTACAGAGATAGCGAAGGTAACGGTTTCAGGTTTTTGAAAGGCGCCGGAGGATATATATGAATCAGAACGGACAATACGGAAACGGACAGTATAACCCGGGAAATCAGGGAATGCCATACCAAAATCCGGGATATCAGAACCAACAGTATAATACAAATAATTCACAGACGGGTCAGGAGGCGGGTCCGGATCTAAGATATCAGGAACCGACATTTGAACAGTACTGTGCAGATCCGACCGCACCCAGATCTTTTAAGGCACTTGTATCTTCCGCGATAAAGGCGAAGATTACGGGGTATTTAAAGAGTATTCCAAAGATGCTTCTTTTGATGGTTCCGTTTACTGTACTTACATTCGTGTTTAACGTGTTCTTCTGGTCGGTGCTTAACGATACCATGTGGGCGGGAAGCGGTACCTGGGGAAGAATATCGTTCATGCCCTACCTTATAGGAGGCGCAGTTTATTCGGGTTCGAGGTATAAAGGGGTAACACCTTTTGAGATCGCCGGACTTACAACAACAGGAAAGATAGTTGCACCCCTGACGTTTGCTTTAAGCCTCCTGTTTTCGAGACTTGTTATGAGAAAAAAACAGGGCGGGAACGCAGCGATATCCAAGGATTTTGCAAGCGTTAAGGGACTCAGGGATCATTACGAAAAGGCTCTGGGTGTGTTCCCGGCTCCGAAGGCCGCCAAAACCAATAAACCTGCAGCTGCGAATATGTCATATGGACAGGCATCGCCCGGGATGCAGAGTAATCCGGGTATGCCGAATGATCAGAATATGCAGTATGATCAGGGTAATCCAAATGCAGCATATAATGAGGCGATCAATAATGCTGTCAATAATGCAAAGGTTATGGCGACCACGAACGGCTACATAGACCTTTCCAATCTCGGCAATAATATATATATGCGTTTGGGACTGTGCTGCGCTGTCTTATTCGGATTCATAATAAGGAATCCGTTTGCGGTTCCGGTGTTTGCCCTTCTTTTGTATTTTTCATTCGGACAGGGTGGTCAGAGTGATATCGGGCAGACGTTTTTCAGGATACGTTCGGCTGACGGAAAGCTGTATGACGGAAGAAGACAGATACCGCCAAGGTATTCCGAGGGAATGCTCATTATGTATTACATGTCGATAGGTCTGTTCATGTATTCGGCGGTCAATGTGGTTCTCTGGGTTTTGTTCAATTACAATTATTATATACGTTTTCTTGTAAGCGGAGCTCTTATTGCGGCTGTATTTAAATTCGGAGGCAGTTCAAAGAAACAGGTTGCAGGGACGATTTCGAGTGTTCTTTTCATAGTCGGAGGCTTTTCTCTGTACTGTTGCGTAAAAGTATTTGCGGATGACAACGGATGGTCAGAATCAGGGAGGAATCTTAAAGGTCTTATACACAATAACGGTTTTCCGAAGGCTGCATGGAGTTCTTTTCTGCCGGGACTGTTTTGGAGTTTAGGTATCCTTCTTGGCTGGCCGCTTGACCTCCCGTTTTTACCATTAGATCCCGGTTTAATGCCGCCGGTTCCGCCGGTTCCGCCCGCTCCGCCCGTGAATCCTTATGATTTTGAAGGAAGACCTCAGGGCTGGAGACTGAATGATGAAGGGGATATCAGCTTTACAAATCCGATAACCGGTAAATCCGAGAAATACGGCCTTACAGGTTATGACGAAAACGGCAAGGGTATATATATCGGTGAGAATGGTTCATATTATGATCAGGATGAACTGATCAACAATTATAATAACGCTCTCGATCATCAGGAATACTTCCGGGATATACATAATACGGAGCAGCGTAATGTAGCCGAGCAGCAGGCAATGAACCATGCCCAGTGGGAAAGAGAGCGTCAGACGGGTGAGACTGAGGCATCCAGGCTTTATAAGGAGGATCAGGAAAGACTAAAACATGAAGAGTATAAAGAGAAGTTATTTGAAAAATATGGCACTACAGACGAAAAAGCGATCAAAAAGCAGATCAAACAGCAACAGGTGAAGGATGGTGTCGAATTTGACAAACAGATGTCGAAGGATGCTGTTCTCGGAGAAATGCAAAACTATGCAGAAAAAGTGGAAGTTGTTGCCGATGTAACGATCAATACTTTGGGTGAGGTTACGGGACCGGTCGGTAAGACTATTAAGAATGTCTACAATTTTACCAAGCCGGGAATGGCCACTCTGTCCACATCTCTTGCAGAAGGCAAGGACGGATATGATGTGTTTAAGGATGTTGCATTAAGTGTTTCCGAAAGCGCACTTAACTATGCTCAAGGTAATTCAACAGGTAATTTGAAGATTGGTCTTACCGTTCTCAAACCGGCTTTGTTGAATGGCGCCAAAACATTTACAACAGAAGGTAAAGACGGTTTGGATGCATTACAGGCCTTTGCGACGGGTCTGACCGATGGTGCATTTGAAGTAATTAAAGATAATACAAGTGGAGCAACGAAGTTTTTTACTTCAATAGGTACCGATACCGTAAAGGCGGGTCTGGATGCATATTGTAAAGGTGAAGATGTCGGAGCCGCATTTACCAGAACCCTTACGGAGAGCACTCTCAGTAATACCGCAGGAGCTGCCTATGATTATCTGAGCGATAAAGCATTTAGTACGATCAGCTCAAAGCTTACAGCGGATAAAACACGTCAGATCGGTGGTATCATTGATCATCAGGGTAAGGGTGGTCTCAATCCCAAAGCTCATATGGCAAACGATCCCAGATCAATAGATTATCTGCAGAAATACAACAACCAGATGATAAAGGTTGCCAATAACAGACTCAGCGAGATAAAGAATATCGAAGGATGGACCGGAGCGGCGAAGGATCTGACAAAGACCCTCTATGACAAAACTATTGGAGAAAAGATAAACAGCAATATAAAAGACATAGGTGATATAGCTGTGGCGAACAGGCAGACAAACAATAACAATCTGTTCAATGCAGGGCAGAAAATGGGAATGGATTACCGCAATATGACCGGATACAGGAAGAAACCATGAGGGGAGATAGAGAAATGATGAGAAAAGTACTAACGGGAAGAGTATTGGCAGCGGGAATGGCTTTGGTGCTTCTTACGGGCTGTGCAGGTGCGACGGGAACGGGAAATGCAAATAACGCATCGGCGGGTGCTGGTTCGGGAAGCACTAAGGGATCCGGAGAAGTAAACATCTATACGGCGGTGGATCAGGTACATTCCGAGAAGATATTCGAGCAGTTTGAAAAGGATACGGGAATCAAGGTAAATCCGGTATATGATCTTGAAGCGAATAAGACAACGGGTTTGACGAACAAAATCCTGTCGGAAAAAGAGCATCCGGTGTGTGATGTTTTTTGGAACAATGAATTTGCTCAGACCATAGAGCTTCAGAAGCAGGGTGCGCTGGCACCATATGTTTCGCCGGTTGCATCCGATATACCCAACGCATACAAGGACAAGGACGGTTACTGGACAGCCTTTGGAGGCGGGCAAGGACCTTGCTTGTCAATAAGGATCTGGTAGATGAGGCTGATTATCCCAAATCCATCTTTGATCTTACGAGCGGGAAATACGAGGCTGATCAGATAGCGATAGCA
>ONRZ01000172.1 GCA_900320345.1 uncultured Lachnospiraceae bacterium
GCCTACTACAGTGACAGCAGGGATTCGGAGTCAAATAAGCGTCTTGACATGGAGAAGAGCATGAGGGATGCGACCTCCGATGATTATAAGGAATTTGAAGTATATTACCAGCCGATCATCGATACGCATAAGGGAGGCATCTGTACAGGCGCCGAGGCTCTCATAAGGTGGAACAGTTCGGAGCTTGGCTTTGTATCTCCCGGGGATTTCATCCCGCTTGCGGAATATCTGGGCCTTATCAATCCGATAGGCAACTACGTGCTTAGGGAAGCATGCATTGCCTGCAAGGGCTGGAACGATAACGGACATCCGTATTATAAGGTGAACGTCAATCTGTCGGTAGTCCAGCTTCTGCAGAATGATGTGGTCGAAACTGTCGAGAACATCATTAAGGAGACGGGTATAAATCCGAGGAACTTAACGCTTGAGGTTACGGAGAGCCTTGCGATAAATGATATGGAGCGCATGAAGAGGATCTTAAGCAGCATCAAGAAGCTCGGAGTAAGGATAGCCCTTGATGATTTTGGTACCGGCTATTCTTCCTTGAGCCACATCCGTGAGATCCCGCTTGATGTTATCAAGGTCGATCAGAGCTTTGTCAAGGATCTTGCGGTCGACCAGTATGCCCAGGCATTTGTCAGGATGGTCGGAGAATTGGCTGATGCGCTCGGAGTTAAGATCTGTGTTGAAGGTATCGAGACCGAGGAACAGCTCCGTGTGCTTGATAATATGAACATAAGGCTCATCCAGGGCTTCTATTTTGACAAGCCCATGAGGAGATATGTATTTGAGGAAAAATACGTCACGGGCTGTATCGATGAGATGGATGCACCCGATGACTTCTTTGATCCCGTGGAAGAGCTTACGGATGAAGACAGGAGCATATTGTATTAGACGGATATAAAGGTCAATATTTAAGTCAAAAGACCGGCGGCATAGCGTTTATGCCGCCGTTTTTTGCCGTTTTATACAAGATATTGTCCCGCTTTTTTACCAATATACAATATTCGGCGGTTGCGCATTTATAACATTTATGTTAACCTTATTATGAGATTTGACTTTATTAGTCAAAATAGGATGTGATTTCAAATGTGGGAAGGTATCAGGGGATGAATCCGAAATTTTTTGATGTAAAAAAAGAAAAGCAGGACGCTATAATCAATGCGGCGCTGATGGTCTTTGCCGAGAACGGATACAGGAAGGCAAGCACCGATGTCATGGTAAAGGAGGCCGGTATAAGTAAGGGGCTCCTGTTTCACTATTTCATAAGCAAGCAGGGAGTATACGAGTTCATCTATGATTACAGCGTAAAGTACATGATGCTCGAACTTATGCAGACCGTGCGCAAGGATGAGAGGGATTTCTTCTCGATCCAGAGGATGATAGAACTTGCCAAGACGCGCGTGATGAAGAACTACCCTTACATGCAGCAGTTCTTAAGCAGTGTAAAATATGAAAACCATCCGGATGCTCTGAAGGTCATACGTGAGAGCGATAAGGTTATAGACGATACATATGCAAGTATATACAAAAAAGCGGATATGAGCAGGTTCCGCGGTCCCGTGGACCAGCAGAAGATCATCAGCATGATAAGCTGGATGTCCGATGGATACATTAAGGACAAATTCCGTGAAGGAACACCGGATCTGGATGAGATGAACGCGGAGTTTGCTCAGTATCTGTCAATGCTCAGGGATCATTTTTACGGAAATCCCATTACTGAAAAGTCATGGACAGCATCCGTGATGAGATGATGGCTAAGCCGGCACAGGAGGCACAGCAGCCCGAACAGAAGCGTGAGCTCAGCTTCGAAGAGCGTCTTGCTCTGGGTAAGAAGTCAGCCTACGCGGGAGATGAACAGGAAGCGGCTGCCGAAACGGCAGAAGAAGATGAAATAAATGAAGATGTGCGTGAAGAAGCAGAGGAAGAGTCTGACGTACAGGATGAGATAAGTACGGAAGAAGCCGTGGAAGCTTCGGAAGAAGATACGGTTGAAGCACCGGAAGATACCGGGGATACCGAAGAGACTGAGCAGGAAATATCCGAAGAAGCTGCAGAAGGATCAGAGCAGGAGGAAACTGCTGAAGAGGAAGATGAAACTGCGGAGGAAGCCGAAGAAGTCACGATAAAGATACCTGAAGAAACATTGGGAGAACAGCAGGAAGAGGAAGCAGAGGAAGAGAAAGCAGAGGAAGCGGAGGAGCCCGCAGAAGAGCCGGATGCCGCAAAGGAGCCGGCGGAAGAAACGGTGGAAGAGTCCGCACAGGAAACTTCGGACGATACGGTGACCATATCGATAGACAGTTTCAGCGACGGATACAGGGATTATGATAATTACGGCGTTCAGCCGGGTGATATAACTTATGCGGCCTCATCCACGGTAACATCATATGTGCCGAGTCCGGATCTGTCATTCTATGAGGAATCAAGGCTCGGAGATTTCACTTACGGTTCGGATGCACGCGGAGGAAGAGGCATCCCTTACGACAGCAGTGAGAATATCCAGATCTTCGTAACGGAAGATGCCGAAGGTGAAGAGCCTGCGGCAGATGAGGGAGGCGATGATCAGTTTGACATCTCGGGTCTGTCCGAGAAGATAATAGGAAACACGGACAGGGAAACGGCCGAAGCCGAGAGAAACAGGGAACTTGAGAGCATGGGACCCGCACCGGTCCTGCCGGATTTCAGTCCCGAAAACATAAGAAACAGAAAGGCCGATGATGACGACGGAGATGAGAATGTGCATATGTTCAGACCGCTGAAATTCTGACGGTGATGCACGGAAAGGGGTACGTATGGCAAAATTTGCTGTGGCAGGAATAGTTCAGGTGGAAACCATAGTCAGGGTTGAAGATATACCGGTAAGATACAGTCCGGTAACAAACATGCCGGACACGGTATTTACCTATGTGGGCGGGGATGCATACAACGAGAGGGTAGCGCTCAAGGCTCTCGGTGACGAGGTTGAGTTCTTCTCGATGGTTGGTAAGCAGGATCTTCGCGGTATCTTATGGGACGAGGATTTCATGGGTGACGGAGACTTTGTTCTTCCGGTGCTTGAATCCACTCCCACTGCAGTCATCCTCTATGATAAAAAGAGACAGCAGCAGATATTTGAAGACATCAAGGATATGAGGGACGCCGAGTTCAATCTGTCACTGTTTAAAGAGAAGATCAAAGATGCTGACGCGGTTGTGCTCGCCAATGCGAACTTCTGCCGCCCTCTTGCGGCGGCTGCAAAGGAAGCGGGAAAACTGCTTGCCGTTAATTTCCGCGGTTTTACCGAGGAGAAGATGCAGTACAATGAGGACTTTTTTGAACTTGCGGATATCATCTATGTTTCCGATGACAACATAGTCGGAAGTGCCGATGAGTTCGTAAGGAAGCTGGCAGACAATTATTCCGCAAAGATCATAATCTTAGGGCAGGGAGCCGCGGGACTTACGATCTTCTCGCGTGAAGATGAACTGCTGGCGCATTACAAACCGGTAAAGACAAACGAGATAGTCAATACCTCGGGAGCGGGCAACTCATTATTCTCATGCTTCCTTCACTGTTATGTATCAACGGGTGATGCGGTACATGCGGTCAAGAAAGCGCTGCTCTTTGCCTCATACAAGATCGGATTCATGGGGACATCCGTAGGATTCTTAAAAGAAGAGGAACTGGAGCATTGGTACAGGCTTATATGGGGAGCCGGTAAATAACAGGCAAAATACCGCTAAATATTGTATTTTTGCCTTGCTTTTTAACAAGATATGGTGTATCCTTTTAGACAGGGTGAGAAAGGGGAGAGACTGTTGAAGGCAGTCTCTCCTTTATTTAGGGGTTTACAGGCCGTTATGGTGTGGATGCGTTCCCTGTTATCATGCCGTGCGGTCGAATGTTCCGGGTCTGATCAGAGCAAGTGTATTGTTATAGGGATCTGTCAGGGAAGTCCGAAGCCGGATGAAATGGGATAGGGAAGCTCCTTTAAGTGCTTGTGTTGAATTATAGGATGCTTTATTTAGGTTTTGGCGGAGGAGAGTAGATGCTTCCGATAGATTATCAATTGAGGATGAAGGAGCTCCTTTCGGACGAATACGATGGTTTTATCAGGAGCTTTGAGGAACCGGGATACAAGGCGCTGCGCCTGAATCCGCTTAAGCTGGATCGGGCGCAGTTTCCTGTGTTTATAAGGGATTTTAAGAATGAACTCATGGACTGCGGATACGATGTTTCGTTTGAACGGGTGCCATGGGAGGAGAGCGGATATTATTATTCCGGACCGGATGATCTGAGGCTTGGCAATCAGGTATTCCATGAAGCCGGCGCATACTATATCCAGGAGCCGAGTGCGATGAAGCCCGTAACGATGCTGGATGTATGTCCGGGCTTAAGGGTGCTCGATCTGTGTGCCGCTCCCGGCGGCAAATCCACCCAGATAGCGGGATACATGGAAGGTAAGGGAGTACTCGTCTCAAATGAGATCATCCCGTCAAGGGCTGAGATACTCTCAAGGAACATAGAACGTCTGGGCGTCAGGAATGCAGTTGTCTTAAACGAGACACCGCAGAGACTAAGTGATGTGTTTGCGGGATGGTTTGACAGGATACTTGTGGATGCCCCCTGCTCAGGCGAAGGAATGTTCCGTAAGAATCCGGAAGCGGTTAATGAGTGGAGTGTCCTTAATGTAAAAAAATGCGCAGCCAGACAGGATGAGATACTTGACTGCGCGGCAACCATGCTTAAACATGGCGGGATCCTTGTTTATTCGACCTGTACTTTTTCGCGGGAAGAAGATGAGGAATGCATGGAGCGTTTTCTTAACAGGCATCCCGACTATGAACTTGTGTGTTATGAGAAGCTTCTTCCGCATAAGATAAGGGGAGAAGGTCATTTCGTTGCAAAGCTTGCAAGAAAGGGCGAAAGAGGTAACGGTTATTTTGCGGCGGCTTTGAGTGAAGACCCGAAGGGGCGCAGAAATAAAGGAAACAGGGTAAGCGAGAGGCTTTCGCTTTTTGATGATTTTCTCTCTTCGGACATTACAGATGCAGGTCTTGACGGACGGTATATCTTCTTTGGAGATAATCTCTATCTTATGCCGGATGGATCGCCGGATCCGGACGGACTTAAGACCGTTAGGCCGGGACTCTGGCTCGGAAGCTACGCCGGTGGAAAGGGTAAGCCTGAGAGGTTTG
>ONRZ01000152.1 GCA_900320345.1 uncultured Lachnospiraceae bacterium
CCTACGGCTGTGGCGGACGGCGGTTTCAACGACGGTAATGTAAAGGAGTTCACATCGAGCGATTTCAGGTTCCTTGCCGGGCACGGATGCATATATATCATAGCTTTAAGGCCGGCAGAGAACGGTGAATATCTTGTTAAGACATTTGCAAAAAAGCAGGGCGCCTTTAATACGAAGATAGAGAGTATAACCTGCCCGGGCAGCAGTGAAGGACTTAAATACGAACATACGGCGGACGGACTTGCCATAAGGTATAATACAAAGGATGAGATGCCTGTCGTATTCAGGATCGGGATCGCCTGACTTAGGTCCGTAAGGCATAAGAAGAGAGTAATGGGTTGTAATGAAGAATAACGGTTTTGGAAAATTCGTGCTTAAGTTCGGGATATTTGCGGTGATAGTATTGGGCTTTTTTATCGTGATAAACACCACGATAGATCCGTACAATATTTTTCACTATGAGTATCCGAGGAACAACGGCATAGAGGCCAATAAGAATTTCATAAAGACAAGGTATCTTCTCAATCATAAGGATGAATTCGATTCGCTGCTGTTCGGATCGTCAAGGGCGGGATTTACGGATGTTGAAGCCCTGCCGGACGGAAAATACTACAATCTGTGTTCGTCGGAGGCTGTTCCCTACGAGCATGTAAGGCTTCTTAAGATACTGATAAAGCACGGGTTTGTACCAAAGAACGTGACCGTGATGATGGACGATATCTCCTGCTTTGTGGATCCTTCCATTCACGATCAGATGCTTTACCGTATACCTTATCCCGACGATACCATATCCTCGTGGTTTGATTTCTATGTAAAATACTGCGATATCCTTACGACCTGGGAGGCGTACAGGGAGGTTAAGGATTATGTGCCCGAGGACGGTGATTATACGGAGAGGTTCAGGCGGAGCGGTTCCGAACGTCTGACCGTACCGAGCAGTTTCCATGATGAGAACGAGGTCGGTTACTGGGCAGACTATTATGAACTGAGAACAGATGCCGTAATGGCAGATATCAGGGAACTTAAGCAGATCTGTGCCGAGTATGACATAAATTTAAGGATAATGACCAATCCGCTGTATTTTAAGACTTATCAGAGGGATATTGAAAACGGTTACATCGATTTTCTCTATGCGCTCGCGGGAGAAGTCGATTACTGGAACTTCAGCTCATTTTCGGATATTACATTAAATGAGCATAATTATTACGAGACCAGCCATTTCATTCCGGCGGTTTCCGACATGATGATGGACGCGGTATATAACGGAAAAGTGGATCAGGGACTGTGGAACCAGGGCTTCGGTGTCAAGGTATCCGCAGACAACAGGGATGAGTTTATCTATTTCCTTAAATACCAGGCACAGGAGAGAGGGATAACCCTGCCGGAATGAAGGATGCATAAGCAGTCAACAGAGTTCCCTTGTGATTCAGGACAGACAGTTATGGACAGGACAGGGATAAAAAAGATCATATTGTGCTGTTTGCTGGGGATTACCGCTCAGATATTTTCAAGTTATGCTCTCGGTTTCATTCTTGATATGCTGCCGGGTGCCGCGGGGAGATATATTGCGGATACGGAGAACCTGTTTAAGAATGATGCGGTCACGATCCTGAGGGTGGCGGTTCTGTTTCCGGTCCTGGAGGAGCTTATCTTCCGTTTCCTTATTTTAGGGCTGTTAAGGCGTTATGTCCCGTTCATTGCCGCAGATCTGATACAAGCCGGACTGTTCGGAATATACCATATGAATTTGGTTCAGGGGATATACGCATTTTTATTGGGACTTCTGATCGGATATCTCATGGAAGAGTCACAGACCATACTTGCATGTTTCGGTTTTCATATCGTATTCAATATTTCGGGGCTGCTCCTTGACGATCTGGCAGGCGACGATATCTCAAGGATCGTCTGTGCCATGATAATGGCCGCAGCGCTTGCCGTAAGCATACTGCTGTGCTTAAGGATAAGATTTTACTCGATTCATTGCAACGAATGATTTTAAATGTTATAATAAATCAAATACTCGAAAGGGGTGACCGGCATGAAATTTGTAATTGTTGGTAAGAACATTGATCTAACGGAAGGCTTGAAGAGTGCAGTTGAGGATAAGATTGGAAAGCTTGAGCGTTACTTCACACCGGACACGGAGGTTCATGTTACATTAAGCGTTGAGAAGGATCGGCAGAAGATAGAGGTAACCATTCCCGTTAAGGGAAGCATAATCCGCTCCGAACAGGTCAGCAACGACATGTATGTATCAATCGATCTTGTAGAGGAGATCATCGAGCGGCAGCTGAAGAAGTATAAGAATAAGATAGCGGACGGTAAGTTCGGCTCCGGAAGTCTTAAGGAAGAGTTCATGGAGAAGGAATATGACGAGAGCGAAGATATCAAGATCGTCCGCAGCAAGAGATTTGACATCAAGCCCATGTATCCCGAGGATGCATGTGTGCAGATGGAACTGCTGGGACACAATTTCTACGTGTTCTGCAATGCGGAGACAGACCGGGTCAATGTGGTTTATAAGAGAAAAGGCAATACATACGGCCTCATCGAACCTGAGATCTGATCGACCGGTGAATACAATTTAATAGAAGAAATATGTTGTTAAGGGGAGCAATGATTTCTTGTGAAGGGAAACCGGTGCTCTCCTTATATTTTGCGCGTGTTTGAGGCAGTTATTCATTGCAAAAGCATATATGCTGTGATATAATCTCTCTCGGACACTGTTAAAAAAATAACAAAGTTTCAAATCAACAAATAAATAAATTCAACGGAGGTATGCAAATGTCAAAAAAAGTCGTTATCGCAAGTGCTTGCCGTACGGCCATCGGAACAATGGGAGGATCATTGTCAACCATTCCCGTAGCTGATCTGGGAGCCATCGTAATCAAGGAAGCAGTTAAGAGGGCCGGGATCAAGGCCGAGGATGTTGAGCATGTATACATGGGATGTGTTATACAGGCAGGACAGGGTCAGAACGTTGCCCGCCAGGCATCTATCAAGGCAGGTCTTCCTATTGAAACACCTGCAGTTACTTCCAATGTAGTATGCGGATCGGGTCTTAACTGCGTCAATCAGGCAGCACAGATGATAATGGCAGGAGATGCCGATGTTGTTGTTGCAGGCGGTATGGAGAACATGTCGATGGCGCCTTTTGCGATCCCCAACGGACGTTACGGTTACAGGATGATGTGGCCCTCGCAGAGCCAGGGCGGTCTTGTTGATACTATGGTAAAGGATGCCCTCTGGGATGCATTCAATGATTATCATATGATAACAACTGCTGATAATATCGCAAGGCAGTGGAATCTTACAAGGGAAGAACTTGATGAGTTTGCTCTCAAGAGCCAGCTCAAGGCCTGCGCTGCTATCGAGAACGGCGAGTTCAAGGAAGAGATAGTTCCGGTGGAAGTTAAGAAGAAGAAAGAAGTTGTTGTATTTGATACGGATGAAGGTCCCCGTCAGGGTTCCACAATAGAAGGACTTGCAAAGCTCCGTCCGATAAATCCCGACGGATTCGTAACCGCAGGTAATGCATCGGGTATCAACGACGGTGCGGCAGCTGTGGTTGTTATGAGCGAAGAGAAGGCTAAGGAACTCGGTGTTAAGCCTATGGCTACCTTCGTTGCAGGCGCTCTTGCAGGCGTTGATCCCACTATCATGGGTATCGGTCCCGTTGCGGCTACACGCAAGGCTATGGCTAAGGCCGGATATAAGATCGAGGACTTCGATATCATCGAAGCCAACGAGGCATTTGCGGCTCAGTCTGTTGCAGTCGGCAAGGATCTCGGTATCGATGTTGACAAGCAGCTTAATCCCAACGGCGGTGCGATCGCACTCGGACATCCCGTTGGAGCATCGGGAGCACGTATCTTCGTAACACTCCTTCACGAGATGAAGAAGAAGGGTGCCAAGAAGGGTCTTGCAACACTGTGTATCGGCGGCGGCATGGGCTGCGC
>ONRZ01000119.1 GCA_900320345.1 uncultured Lachnospiraceae bacterium
TGTCAATATTTGTGTATTTCATATATGGCGTTTGAGTTGATGATATGATAAATTACTATAGATGACTTCATATCTAAGGAGGAACTACATGAGACACTTGATGAGTCCCCTCGATTTTTCCGTTGAAGAGCTTGACAGGCTCATGGATATTGCGGAAGATATCGAGAAAAACAGGGAAAAATACGCTCACGTCTGCGACGGCAAGGTGCTCGCCACCTGCTTCTACGAGCCAAGTACCAGGACACGCTTAAGCTTCGAATCCGCCATGCTCCATTTGGGCGGACAGGTACTTGGATTTGCATCGGCCGATTCTTCCTCGGCTGCCAAGGGTGAGAGCGTTTCAGACACTATAAGGATAATCTCCTGCTACGCAGACATCTGCGCGATGCGCCACCCCAAGGAAGGTGCTCCGATGGTAGCTGCATCAAAGTCCGGGATCCCCGTTATAAACGCAGGTGACGGTGGACATCAGCACCCGACTCAGACACTAACGGACCTTATGACGATAAGATCCCTTAAGGGAAGGCTCGATAATATGACCATCGGCCTGTGCGGCGACTTAAAGTTCGGCCGTACCGTCCACTCCCTGATAAATGCCCTGAAGCGCTATCCGGGCATCAACTTCATCTTCATTTCACCCGAGGAACTCAGGATCCCCGATTACATACGTGAAGATGTGCTCGATAAGAACAACATACCCTACAAGGAAGTAATAAAGCTTGAAGATGTAATGCCCGAACTTGATATCCTGTACATGACAAGAGTACAGAGAGAACGTTTCTTCAACGAGGAAGACTATGTAAGACTCAAGGATTTTTACATCCTCACCAAGGAAAAAATGGCACTTGCCCGTGAGGACATGATGGTGCTCCACCCTCTGCCCCGCGTAAACGAGATATCTGTCGAGGTCGATGATGATCCCAGAGCCGTTTATTTCAAGCAGGTACAGTACGGGATGTATATAAGGATGGCTCTTATCCTAACACTTCTCGAACTTGTGTGAAACCGTGCGGTATGAGTCTCTAAACACGCCCCGTACCGCCATACGACAGAGCATCACATTTTGGAAGGAGAAAACAAATGCTTAATGTAGGCAAAATAGAAGAAGGCTTCGTACTCGACCACATATCAGCCGGCAAAAGCCTGTCAATATACCATGACTTAAAGCTCGACCAGCTTGACTGCACCGTCGCGATAATCAAGAACGCTCGCAGCAACAAGATGGGCAAGAAGGACATCCTCAAGGTCGAATGCGACATAGATATGCTCGACCTCGATATCTTAGGGTTCATAGACCACAACATCACGGTTAATGTGATAAAGGACGGCGAGATCGTCGAGAAAAAGGAACTGGTGCTTCCCAAGGAGATCCGAAATATCATCAAATGTAAAAACCCCCGCTGTATCACTTCGATAGAGCAGGAGCTTACACACATATTTGTCCTTACCGATCCCGATAAGGAGATCTACAGATGTAAATACTGTGAGGAAATGTATTCGGGCGAATTCAAAAAGAAAAAATAGAACTCACATCCTGTACAGGTATCTGTCTATTTCCCAGTCAGATACCTGTTTCATATATTCATCCCATTCTGAGAGCTTGGCTTCGGTATATGCCCTTACGAAATCACGCGTAAGTACATGTTCCATGAACGGATCATCCTTCATGGCCATAGCCGCTTCCTTAAGATCTGAGGGAAGCTTTACCGCATTGCTGTTTCTGCATGTGACGGAGGCTTCTTCTCCGGGGTCCGTACACTGCTCCATCCCGTCAAGTCCGGCAGCTATACATACGGCCAGCGCCAGATATGGATTTGCCGAAGCATCCGGGAACCTCAATTCGATCTTGACTTCATCATACGGATCCTTAACCTTTATCATCGGATTGCCGCCGCTTCTTGCCCATGAAATATACTGAGGCGCTTCATAACCTGTGATTATCCTTTTATAAGAATTGACAGTCGGATTCGTGATCGCACATAATGCCCCGGCATGAGCCATTATCCCGCCCATAAAGTACCTTGCTTCTTTACTTATCCCGTCTTCTGCCGATGCATCCCTGAACAGATCATGATCGTTCTTATATAGCGAGATATTAAGATGCATGCCCGAACCCGCCGCATCTGCCTTGGGTTTTGGCATAAAGGTCGCATATAAACCGAAACGCTTCGCGATCGATCTTACTGCGAACTTAAACATGGTTATGGAGTCGGCACTTTTTAGCGCCTCTGTCTCTTTAAAATCTATCTCGTGCTGTCCCGGTGCCTTCTCATGATGCGAGGATTCTACTTCAAACCCCATTTCTTCTAGCATGAGTACCATATCACGTCTTGCATTTTCACCAAAATCTATCGGACCGACATCCATATATCCCGCCTTCTCGGGTGTATCGTTAGTCGGGTTCCCGTTTTCATCGGTATTGAACAGGAAAAATTCACATTCCGGATCCACATAGAATGTATATCCCTTATCGGAAGCCTCCTTAAGCACTCTCTTTAATACGGTCCTCGGATCCATGAAGAAATCGCTTCCGTCCTTGAAACGGACATCACACTGGAACCTTCCCACCTTGCCCTGCTGAGGTCTCCATGGAAGGATAACGAAGCTGTCCGGATCCGGATACAGATACAGTTCATCCTCAGCTTCATAGGCATCCGCGAACACATCCGCCGCCTCGAAGCTGTACCTGTTATCAAGCACCCTGTCCATCTGCGAAGGGGTGACGGCAAGGTTCTTAAGGTTTCCGTACATATCCGTAAACTGAAGCCTTATGAACTCCACGCCTTCATCTTCTATTATGTTTATTATCTCTTCCTTCGTCTTCATTTTATTACACTGTTTCTCTTTCTTTTTCTGTTATCGCAATTACTGCTTATTTAGTCCTGATCTGTCTTATTATCCGTAAAAAACAAAAATGAGTGGGACTGTAAGCCGGGTTCTGTCTCGAACAATCATCTATCTAGGATGGCCGTTACCGGCCACCTCAAGCGACCTACCTGAAGGCACGACGGGCAGCCGTATAGCCCTCTGCTTGGTCTTGCTTCGGATGGGGTTTACATATGCCTGCAGCGTTACCGTTGCAGCGGTGGTCTCTTACACCGCCATTTCACCCTTACCTGCAATGCAGGCGGTATCATTTCTGTTGCACTTTCCTTAGAGTCACCTCCACCGGACGTTATCCGGCATCCTGCCCTGCGAAGCCCGGACTTTCCTCCCGATCCCGGCATGTACCGGTCTCCGGCGATTGTCCGTCCCACTCATATTCATTCATTTGTATCCGCCAGAATATTCATAACGCCCGTTGCTTCGCAACTCATGCATCCGCTGCGCGTCTGCGCGTTATACATTAAAGATACTTCCTCCTATAAACTCTCTCATGAGTGAGTTCTTCGGTACATCTTCACATGTGAAACTGACGAAATAATCAAGGAACTTGAGCAGCCTCTTGGCCTCAAGATACTCGGGATCATCCTTCTCTATCGCGAACAGCAGCGGCTCGGCAAACTGCTTGAGCACTGCCAGTTCATAGATGAGCGCCGAATTGAACATCGCATCCGCTGACTCCTGGAACGGGAAGATGTTCTCCTCCTCACCGCGTCTTACGGACTGCCACATTGCAAGTGTTCCGGAAGCCGATGTTCCTCTCGTCCTGTTATCCCTTACCATACGCCTTAACAGACGGCTATCGGTCGTGGATATACGGTTATGTTCATCTACATTCAGCGAAGTGAGTGCACTTATATATATCTTATATTTGCTTTCGGCCGGAAGAGCATACGACATCTTCTCGTTAAGTCCGTGTATTCCTTCAAGCACGAGTACATCCTCACTGTTAAGGTGCATGTAATCACCCTTGTACTCACGCTGCCCTATCTTGAAATTAAACGACGGCATCTCGACTGTCTCGCCCGCCAGCAGCTTCCTCATATCATTATTGAAGCCCTCAACATCCATAGCCCCGAGACACTCGAAATCATATTTTCCGTTCTCATCCTTTGGTGTATCTTCCCTGTTCTTAAAATAGTTGTCCAGTGCTATCGGATGCGGAACAAGTCCCTTGGCTCGAAGCTGTATGCTTAACCTGTGTGAGAAGCTCGTCTTGCCGGACGAAGACGGACCGGCGATCATGATGAACTTAACGCCCTTTCGGTTTGCGATATCCTGTGCGATCTCTGCTATCTTGGCTTCCTGCAGGGCTTCGCTCACAAGAACCAGATCCTCTACCTTGCCTGCACATATCTTATCATTGAGTGCTCCGACAGTCTCGATATCAAGTGAAATGCCCCACTGTGTCGATTCCTTCATCGTTTTATAGAGCTTATCCTGCGGTTTGAACGCCGGAAGAACATCAGGGTCCTTTCTTGATGACAACTGGATAACGAATCCCTCATCATACGGATAAAGATCATATTTCTTGATATATCCCGTCCTCGGGCACATATATCCGTAATAATAGTCATAGAAGCCGTCCAATGAGTATACATTGACCTTGGATGCGCGACGGTACTTAAACAGCCTCTCCTTATCACGCATACCCTCTTCTCTGAACAGCTTTATCGCATCGTCCAGGTCGTAGGATTCCTTTTCGATCGGGAGGTCAGCCGCGATGAGTTCATCCATACGCGCCTTAACCTTATCAAGGAACTCCTGGTCCACCTTCACATCACCTATAACATTTACATATATACCCTTGCCGAGCGAAAATTCGACCTTGATCTTATCAAGCGAATCCTGTCCAACCATATCCCTTATAGCCTTTATAAGCACAAAGGTCGCAGTTCTTCTGTATGTCTTATGTCCTGCAACATCCTTCCTTGTATTGAAGTCAACCCTGCAGTCGGATGTGATCTTCTTATTAAGCTCTCTTAACTTACCGTTTGCGTTTGCAAGTATGATCTGAGCATCATAATCCTTCTGAAAATCCTCAGCAACCGTTTCGAATACGGTTCCCGCAGGATACTCCTTAGTAACATCCCCAACCGTTACCTTCACTGCCTTTTTACTCATACCCTTCCTCCTTGTTTT
>ONRZ01000153.1 GCA_900320345.1 uncultured Lachnospiraceae bacterium
ACGTTATCATTATGGTTATACTCATCCATGGGGATATTTATCTCGATACCCGTATCCGTCTTAAGATACTGCTTCTGGAACTTTTTTACCGTCGCCTCACTCTGCGGGCGGACCTCTTCCTTAACCATATTGTACTTGCCGAGTTTCTCCTCATATTCTTCTCTGACAGACGGATATTCCTTATATAACTTCTCTCCTATCACAGCAGGCGTTATGGCACCTTCTTCCCTTATCTGTGTCTCTATAACGGCCTTCGTTTCGAGCTGTTTTTCAATATTATCCTCAAAATACTTATGATTTATCTGGTCGACCGCCCTGGTGACTATGTTCATCTTAGTCTTCTGTGACATCTTCGCGTGGCAATTAAGATACAGTTGTGACAGATAATCCGTCTTAACTCCGTTCACCTCATACTTCTTCTCGACTATCCTTATCGTAAGATCCTCAAGATCTATGATGACCGCTTCCGATAATCTCGAACTCGCAGACGGCAAGGTTGCATGCTGCATTATTATCGCGTTATAGTTGCTCCCGTCTTCCGCATTCTGCGTCATATGCACAAAGCTGTCCTTATAATTTAACTTAAGCAGTGCCAGGTACGATCTTCCTTCATTCATGAAAGTAACCACACAGAAATCCGCAGACGGTATATCCGGATTTGAAAACATGATGTCATACAGACGTCCGGCCGCTTCCTTGGAAAATCCTATAAGGTCGTCTTCTCTGAAGTTCTTCACAAGTTCATACATTTCGGAACCTTCTTCGGAAAATACACAGGTCTTAAGATCATCTCCCGAAACCACTCTGTATATATGTCCCCTTAAAAGGTCATTTAATTCCTCATGCCTCTCAAGAACGTATTCGGAAAAGATTGGGGTTCCCACACTCGTTTCAAGTATATGCACTATGGCATTTGTAATGATTATCTCATCCTTCTGCATAACAACACTCCCGCTGTTTTAATATGAACTGAGC
Organism: uncultured Lachnospiraceae bacterium; assembly: GCA_900320345.1. Lineage (GTDB taxonomy): Bacteria > Bacillota > Clostridia > Lachnospirales > Lachnospiraceae > UBA2868. The sequence continues at coordinate 976 of ONRZ01000153.1, forward strand.
TGATCCTCACTGTCATCGGTTGATTTATCGATCTCCCTTATGATGACATCATACTCGATATTTTCATTCACGACCACATGGACCGTATCTCCGACTTTATGCTTAAGGATCGCCTTGCCGAGCGGAGAATCTATGCTGATAAGTCCCTTTATGGAATCAGACCGTATCGTTGTGACTATCTTGCACTTCTCGGTCGAATGATCGTCCGTGAATTCCACAGTGACCGTGTTGTTTATGCCCACTTCATCATCCGCAGAACTGTCATCAATAACTATCGCCGTTTTGATCATCTTCTCAAGATAGCGTATCCTGCTGTCGTTCCTGTTCTTCTCCTGTTTTGCGGCTTTATACTCAAAATTCTCGCTCAGGTCTCCCTGTGCTCTTGCCACCTTGACATGTTCAAGAAGTTCGGGCCGGAGCGTTACCTTTCTGTATTCAATTTCCTCTTCCATTTTTTTGATATCAGATGCTGTCAGTTTATCCTTCATATCTTCATCCCCTGTGTTATAAATTATGCTCCTATAAAGACCATTCCGTCATAAGTTCGAGCAGTTTCTCTTCAAGAGCGTCTATCTCGTTCTGGATGTCCTGCAATTTCATATAATCACTTGCATTTGCGGGATCCTCAAGTTCAGCCTTTCTTTCATCTATCTCATTCTCTGTCTGCTCTATCTGTTCCTCAAGTTTTTTCTTCTTTTTTTCGATCCTTGCCTTTTCCTTGCCTTCAAGGTAGGATTGCTGGGCTGTTTTCACGGGATCTCCGGACATCGAAGATATATCCGCATCGGCCGACGGTTTCTTCCTTTCTTTCGTCCCTGTCCCGATGCCTGTATCCGAAGATATTATCTTGCCCTTCGTAATGCCTCCAGGCGTATCCTCATCATTATCAAGTGCCGCAAGTTCTTCTTCATACTGCTCATATCCGAACTCATACAGCCTCACTTTATCCTCTTCCATAAAAAGAAGTTTTGTTGCGACTTTTTTCACAAAATATCTGTCATGCGATACGAAGATGACTGTCCCGGGAAAATCAATGAGCATGGATTCGAGTGTTTCCTTACCCACGATATCCATATGGTTTGTCGGCTCATCAAGTATGAGCATGTTTGGCTTTTTCTTAAATATCTTGGCAAGCGCCAGCCTTACCTTCTCACCTCCGGAGAGCATCCTTACTTCCTTAAACACTTCCTCCCCGGTAAACAGGAGTGCTCCGAGGCTGTTCCTTACCTCCGTCTGTGTAAGCGTCGGGTATTCGTCCCAGAAATCATCCATGACCGTCTTGTCACTTGTGTACTGTGCCATCTGCTGGTCAAAATATCCTATCTCCACATTGGTACCGTATCTGTATTCACCCGAAAGTGCAGGCACCGCATCGACCAATGTCTTAAGCAGAGTGGATTTGCCTATCCCGTTACCGCCTATGATGCCCAAACGTTCTCCCCGTTTTATATCAAATGACACCTTCGCAAGCGGATGATCGTAACCGACCGCAAGCGAACTTACAAACAGCACATCCTTGCCCGATTCTATCCTCGGTGTAAATTCCGCCCTGAAGGTCTTGTTATCATATTTATCCGGCGCCTCTATGATATCCATATGCTCTATGGCCTTAAGCTTGGATCTCGCCATCGATACCTTGGTCGGCTTACCCATGAACCGTTCGGCAATACCCTCCAGGCGCTCTATCTCCTTCTGCTGCGCATTGTGGTCCTTAAGCTGCTTATCATAGGCTTCCTTCTTAAGCCTGACAAAGGTCGAATAATTGCCGGGATATCTCCTTATCCTGTGATGTTCTATCTCATATACCGTATCCACGATCTTATCAAGGAACATCCTGTCATGCGATACTACCACCACAGCCCTGTTATACGACTTAAGATACTTCTCGAGCCACTCTATCGTACTTATATCAAGATGGTTCGTAGGCTCATCCAGGAGAAGGATATCCGGCTTGCTCAACAGCAGCTTTATGAAGGCAAGCTTGGTCCTCTGACCTCCCGAGAACTCACATAGTCTCCTGCGCTTGTCCTCTTCACTGAACCCGAAGCGCTTAAGCATCGTATCATATTCCTTCTCGTAATAATATCCGCCTATATCACGGAATTCCTCCTGAAGTGCGGTATATTCCGCTGCAAGTTCCTCGTGGCTCTTAAGGGATAAGGAACACTGTCCGCTGTTCCTTAAGATAGCGGAATATGTCGAATCACTTCTGTAATCCTCGGAATTCATGAGCCTGACCAGTTCTTCCATACGCTCGTGCATTTTTATCACCGGTGCAAAGACCTTGCGGATCTCGGTATCGAGCGTGACGGAATCATCATCGAAAGTAAGCTGTTTAAGATAGCCTATCGTCGGCGAACCGGTCATCGAGATCGCGGAATCCACCCCGTCGAACCTCGTCATCTCCACTTCGCCCGAAATAAGCTTAAGAAGAGTCGTCTTACCGCAGCCGTTACGTCCAACGACCGCGATCTTTTCATTTTTATTCCTTATTTCAAACTGTATATTGTCAAGTACGGTGTCTGCCGCAAACTGCACCGTAGCATTGTTTATCTGATATAACATCCTAACCTCTCTTCACTAAAAACCCCCGCCGTAACAGTTTATAACGACAGGGGTTTTTTTACAACTAAAATCTGATCGGTTTGATCTTCTACTTGCTCTTTCCTCCGCGTCTTGCGGAAGCTATCACTATAAGAACCACAAATAATACTATATATCCGCATTCAACGATGAAGCATGTCCTTACATCCAAAAGCGTTCCCTTCTGCGCTCCGCAAAGCATATCATTTGCTTTTTCAAACCAATACACAGGGAATATCCGTGCTACAGCAAGCACTCCATCGCCAAGGTATGACTGTGGGACAAAGGCTCCGCAAAGGAATGCCATTCCAAGTCCCAATATCTGAGCGATCATATTGACTACGGTCCCTGTCGGATTAAATGATGCTATAAGTATCGAAATAAGCGCGGCGATAAGTGC
>ONRZ01000154.1 GCA_900320345.1 uncultured Lachnospiraceae bacterium
CTTCCCTGACCGCCGCGGAAAGGCCTCATAAGATCGTGTACTTCCTTTCGGCCGTCTATGCTTAAGACCAGGTTGCTCATCTCTTTATTGGCAAATTCCAGTATCTCGTCATTAAGCAGTACACCGTTGGTAGTGAGCGTAAAGCGGAACTTCTTGTCGTATTTTTCCTCAATGCTTCTTCCGTATCCGACAAGCTGCTTTACAACTTCAAAATTCATAAGCGGCTCACCGCCGAAAAAATCGACCTCAAGGTTATGCCTGTTCCCCGAATTTGCAACAAGGAAATCAAGAGCCTGTTTTCCGACCTCATAACTCATGAGTTCCCGCCTGCTCTGATGATACTTTCCCTCTTCGGCAAAGCAGTATCTGCATGCCAGATTGCAGTCATGCGAAATATGCAGGCACAGCGCCTTGACTACCGTCTTACGCTTCTTGAAATCAATTACGAAATCCTCGTAAACATCATCGGAAAAAAGTATGTCCTGACTTATCAGCTCACATACTTCGTCATAAGCTTCCCTTAACTGTTCATCGGAATACCTTGTAAGCAGGTTGGAAAACACATCCTCAAGTTCTTCATATGGAAGTGTCTCTATCAGATCTTCACTTACCGCATTACGGATATTCTTCTCACCCTTAACGGAATCCAGTAATTCAATTAGATCGTAAACAACGTCATCAACCACATGGATGGAACCGCTGTTTACATCCATTACAATGTTATATCCGTTGCTCCTGTACTGATGCAGCACTTAGATACCTCTTATTTTTTCGCCTTCTCGCAGGTCTGGTTACCTACTGTACAAGAGGTCTTGCATGCTGACTGGCATGAAGTCTGGCACTCACCGCATCCGCCGTTCTTCACTGACTTCTTGAAATCTCTTGTGTTAAGCGTCTTAATGTGCTTCATAATAAAAACCTCCGTTAGAATCTTATAGGCGTGAAACTTTTATCCACGCAATATTTGAAGTATAGCATACTCCTTAGTCAAATTAAAGATTTTTTTTAATTATTTGCTTCCTCTTCGCTGTCTCCGCCTTCTTCTTCGTCCTTATCTTCATCATCTTCCGATTCCTCATCCTTTATCTCGGGCAGTTCCATACGTATCTGTTCTATATGGTTCTTATCCATCTCTACCGTAGTCAGCCTCGTTCCGTCATCAAGCTCAACTGTCTCTCCGACCTCCGGCACTCTCTCGAGCTTCTCTATGATAAGTCCGCCTATGGAATCATAGTTCTCGGAATCAAGCGATAGATCCAGCGCATCATTTATATCATCGATCTTAAGCGATCCGTCGACGAGGTATTCCCTCTCACCGACCTCCTGTATGAGATTTTCTTCGTCCTCATCGAATTCATCCCTTATCTCACCGACTATCTCTTCAAGAAGATCTTCGAGTGTTACGAGTCCGACCGTATCTCCGTATTCATCAAGCACCAGGATCATGCTTATGTGGTTTTGGCGCATCTCCACCATGAGTTCGGATGTTTTCTTATACTCAACGGTAAAATTGGCCTCCCTCATCAGATCCCTTATATGGAAGTTGTTCACATCCTCATAAAACAGGACATCCTTCATATTTATGATACCGATGATGTTATCCGTTGATTCCTCAAATACCGGGATCCTTGTATATTTATGTACCTCGAACTGTTCCTTGAGTTCCCAGTAACTCGCATCAACGTTCACACAGGTCATCTCTATCCTCGGGATCATAACATCCTTTGCAAGGGAATCTCCGAAGTCAAACACATTGTCGATCATCTCACGTTCTTCGGTCTCTATAACTCCCTCTTCATGACTCGCATCGAGGATGTTCCGGATCTCACCTTCCGTAAGTACCGACTTCGCCTGCTCGGGATCGATCCTGAGTATCTTAAGGAAAAACCCGGACAGCTTATCTACTATAAAAATGACCGGCGTGAGCACCTTCATTGTCGCCATTACGGGACCGGAAAATGCAAGCGACAGTGCCTCATTATGTATGGTTGCTATTGTTTTGGGATTTATCTCCCCGAAGATAAGTATTATAAGCGTCAATATACCTGTTGTGACTGCAATATAACCCGGCCATATCCTTGCCGTTATCGTCGTCACAAGAGCCGAAGCCGACAGATTGACGATATTGTTCATTATAAGTATCGCACTTAACATTTTGCTCTTCTTTTCAAGGAGCTTAAGTGCACGTTTTGCCTTTTTGTCACCCTCATCCGCCAGGGTTCCCAGCTTTATCTCACTTGCTGTTGTAAGAGCTGTTTCCGCAGCCGAATAGAAGGCTGACAAAACAAGCAGTACGACAAGTATGATAAGTTGTATGACACCTTCGGTATCCAAAAAGTTCACTCCCTTCATATCACTGAACTTCTAACTGTATATAGTCATCACCCGGGTATTCATCAGCGTCCGGTGTGGCAAATATAAGTTCCTTCTCCGGCGCGATAAACACCTGCTCAACTTTCTCACCCGAATTTATTACATGTTCACCGTTCTTAAATGACTTCCCTACAGCCGGAGCAGAATTGAGGAAGTCTTCAAATTCCTTATTGAGCCTTCCCGAATTGAGTGCAAAGAATTCATCCGTAAGTTTTATATTATCCACAAAAAGTTCAAAGGCATTCTCATACCAGTCATACAGCTCATCGGATCCCGCTTCGAAGCTGGTAACGCTTAAAATATAAGTATCCGAAAGCTGACCTGCAAGTCCAGACTCATCATCCTTATAATCATATCTTTCGCAGAACACCGGTACATAGAACTTACATGATACGGCATGATCTTCCTTTGTCAGTATCCGGTAATTCAATATCTTATCGGATTTATATGTATTGTTGTGTGTGAATTTTGTTGTTTCCGGCAGTCCGAACAATCCGGCGAGTTCCTTATCCGCTCCATCCTCATAAGACTTTATGATGTCATCGAGTTTTTTTGATACTTCTGCGGAAGGGTCGATAGAATCCATCTCTTCTATTTTCTTCGCCGAAGGATATGCCTGTTTGATTATCTCCATAAGATAATCTTCCACAGTGGAGAAGTCATAGAAGCTTATCCGTCCGTCAAGCTTCTCCTGTATATCAACCGGACCTATTTCACCCTCAGTCATGATTATGTACTGATAGTGCTGAGGTGATGTGAACGTAAGCTGCGTCGTATTGTCTTCATTTGTGGCAACAAACGAAAATATCGCAGGATATATCTGGCTCTCTCTTTCCAGGTTAATGGAATGATCGAGATTCGAAAGATCCTCCGGGAAAACAGCCGTCATGATCTTATGGCCTTCCTCATCCTCGATGGTCTTTATCTTGTAATATGCTCCGAGTTCATCCTTTATCTCACGGTTCTTCTCGGGCTTATTTTCATTCGCATCGCCGTTCTCCTTATTCTTATCCCCGCTCTTATCAGCGGTTATTTTCGGGAAAAGGCTCTTGCCGGATTCGTTAATATACGTCTGAGCAACGAAAATACCAATGAGCAGAAGCATTACAACGAAGATAAGGACTATGGCAAGAACGGCCAGATTCCTCTTGCCTGCTTCCTTCTTCTCAAGTTCTATCTTCTCCTGCATCTGTTCCGGATACCTTGTGTATGTGTCCTTCTTAGTCACATCACTTCCGCATCCGATACAGATCTCCATATTGTCTTCCAACAACATTCCGCATTTCTTACAGTATTTCATGATCCACCCACTCTCATTTCAGTCCGTACATCCTTTACTGCGTATCAGTATCTTCACCCTCATTTTGAAGAGCCTTCGGATCTATCATGATCCCAAGTTCCTCAAGCTGCTTATCATCTACAACATTCGGTGCCTCACTCATAAGATCGGAAGCATCCTTCACCTTCGGGAAGGCCATCACTTCGCGGATACTCTCCGCACCGACCATGAGCATCACGAGGCGGTCAAGGCCGTATGCAAGTCCCGCATGAGGCGGTACTCCGTATTTAAAGGCATTTAACAGG
>ONRZ01000158.1 GCA_900320345.1 uncultured Lachnospiraceae bacterium
GATCATGAAAGATCCCGTATCAGTGATATGATCGTACTTACCGCATTATTCTGAGAACTTCCGGACATTGCTTCTATGTATCTGTCCCGGTCTTCATATAATTCATCTATCATTTTGAGAAGGAGTTCATCGGTAAGTTCATCCTCGGTGAGCACCATTGAAAATCCCTGCTTTTTAAATGAACCTGCATTCAGGAGCTGATCGCCGCGGCTGCTCCCTGACGGAAGCGGTATAAGTATGTTGGGTTTCTTAAGTGCGAGGAGTTCGCATATCGCATTGGCTCCCGCACGGGATATGACCACATCGCTTAAGGCGAACAGATCCTTAAGCTCGTCCTTTATATATTCATACTGTTTATAACCGGCGGTACCGTTAAGGGATTCATCGGATTTACCCTTTCCTGTAAGATGTATAACATTATATTTTTCAAGCAGTTTTGGAAGTATGGCGCGGACAGCCTTATTTACATTGGCTGCTCCGAGGGATCCGCCTATCACCATCACAACCGGCTTATCATCGTGAAAGCCCGTGAAATCACGCGCGGCATCGGCATTTCCTTCAAGCAGTTCCTTTCTTATGGGTGAACCGGAAAGGACTGCCTTGTCCGCAGGAAGGAGAGGAACGGTCTCGGGGAAGTTGCAGCATATTTTCTTCGCAGATCTGAAACAGAGCCTGTTGGCAAGCCCTGGTGTCATATCCGATTCATGGATAACGGCAGGCACGTGATTCCTTCCGGCAGCTATGACAACCGGAACGGATACGAAACCGCCCTTACTGAAGATGATATCCGGCTTTAATTCCTTAATGAGCCTGTTTGCCTGGGAGAAGCCCTTAAGCACCCTGAACGGATCCGTAAAATTGCGCAGTGAAAAATACCGGCGCAGCTTACCCGATGAAATGGCATGATAGGGTATTCCGATATCCTCCATGAGCGATCTTTCGATGCCTTCGTAAGAACCGATATACTGAATATCGTATCCCAGTTCCTTAAGAGAAGGTATAAGAGCTATATTGGGTGTTACATGTCCGGCGGTCCCGCCGCCTGTAAGTATTATTCTTTTCATGGCAGATGAATTATATCATGCCTTGAGTTTACGGACAACTTTATTATCCCGTAAGCGTTAAGATGGTTGTGATTTTTGCATCAAAAAGAGGGACAGATCAGTGATCCGTCCCTCAAAAGGATAACAAATCTTACTTAAAATACCTGTCAAGCAGGCCCTTTAATGCCTTGCCGTGCCTTGCCTCATCCCTTGCCATCTCATGGACGGTGTCGTGAATGGCATCAAGGCCGTTCTTCTTGGCACAGGCAGCAAGATCGAACTTGCCCTGCGTTGCGCCGAACTCACAGTCAACACGCCATGCAAGGTTGTCCTTGGTGGTTGCCTTCATGTTAGGCTCGAGCTCCTCACCCAGAAGTTCGGCGAACTTGGCAGCATGTTCTGCCTCTTCGAAAGCAGCCTTCTCCCAGTAAAGTCCGACTTCGGGATAGCCTTCGCGATGAGCGATCCTGGCCATGCACAGATACATTCCGACCTCTGAGCATTCTCCCGTGAAGTTAGCCTTGAGCTGTTCCAAAATGTACTTCTTGTCCTCGTCCGTTATATCGGGATTGTTCTTGACGGTCTTGTCGTAGATGCCGTATTCGTGCTCTGCAGCAAGCTTCATTTCGCCTTCGACAGCCTTGAACTTATCCGCGCCTACTCCGCACACCGGGCATTTCTCCGGGGGTGTGGGACCTTCATATACATAACCGCATACCTGACATACAAATTTCATGATCGTAAGTCTCCTTTCATAAGTAATATATATATAATTGTATAGTAAAAAAATATTTAGTCAAATGATTTTTCAGAGAATTTACCGAATTTCCGATTTGTTACAAATCTGTCTGATAATGTGATATAATCAAAATGTTTGATAACAAAGTTTCTGTAATGAAAGAACGGAAAACAGATGAAGTTTAAGCGGAAATTCACATTATATACGTTTTTAGCCATTTTGCTGCCGTGTATTTTAACCGCTGCGGTTTATCTGGTCGTCGACTATCTGCGGGAGATGTCTTACAGGGAACAGTACGGGATAGACGGAACCTATGATCTTCATATACTGATCCCGATCATAGCAGCCGGTTTGGCCACTGCTTTTATCTCCACGGCACTTGTTTATCATTTTTGGATAAAACCCGTAAATAAACTTAATGAGGCCATAAAACACGTCTCGCAGGGAGACCTTGATCTGCCGGTTGAACAAATGGGCAGGGGCGAGATGGGCAGGATGATAAGTAATTTTGAGGACATGAGGAAGCGTCTTAAGGAATCTCTTGACGAGAGGCTGAGGGACGAGAAGGAGAGCAGGGAACTCATCAGTAACATATCTCATGACTTAAAAACACCCATTACGGCGATCAAGGGATATGTCGAAGGCATAATGGATGGTGTGGCCGATTCCCCGGAGAAGAGGGATAAGTATTTAAGGACCATCTATAATAAGGCCAACGACATGACACACCTCATTAACGAGCTCACGGTGTATTCGCAGATCGACACGAACAGGATACCGTATAATTTCCATCGTCTCAATGTGGTTGACTATTTTAATGACTGCGCGGATGAACTGGGGCTTGAGCTGGAAGAGAAGGGCATAGGCTTCGAATATGTCAATGATGTTGCTTCCGACGTGCTGATAATCGCCGATCCGGAGCAGTTAAGGCGCGTGGTCAACAATATAATAGGTAATTCGGTAAAATACATGGGCCGGGAAAACGGAAAGATATCGATAGCCGTGACCGACATAAGTGATTCGGTGAGGGTAGAGATAGCGGATAACGGCCGTGGGATAGCCAAGGAGGATCTGCCGAACATTTTTGACAGGTTTTACAGAGCCGACGCATCCAGGAATTCATCACAGGGAGGAAGCGGCATAGGGTTATCCATCGTGAAGAAGATAATAGAGGATCACAGCGGTTATATCTGGGCGACCAGCGAGGAAGACAAGGGAACAACAATGCATTTTGTATTGCGTAAATATTCAAAAAGAGAAGAGGAGGAAGTATAAATGAGCGAAATACTGATAATAGAAGACGAGGAAGCCATCGCCGAGCTTGAGAAGGATTATCTGGAACTGTCGGGTTTCGGGATAACCATTGAAAATGACGGAGAAAAGGGACTTGAACTGGCTCTTAAGAAGGATTTTGATCTTGTGATACTTGACCTTATGCTCCCCGGAACGGATGGCTTTGAAATATGCAGGCAGATAAGGCAGAACAAAGATCTTCCTATAATAATGGTTTCTGCCAAGAAGGATGAGATAGACAAGATAAGGGGCCTGGGTCTCGGAGCCGATGATTACATGACCAAGCCGTTCTCGCCTTCGGAACTGGTGGCAAGAGCGAATGCGCATATTGCCAGATACCAGAGGCTTGTCGGAAGCAATGTAAATAATAACGAGGTAATAGAGATCAGAGGTCTTAAGATCGATAAGACTGCAAGAAGGGTATATATCGACGGCGAGGAGAAGACTTTCACGACCAAGGAGTTCGACCTGCTGACCTTCCTTGCGCAGAATCCCAATCATGTTTATACCAAAGAGGAACTGTTCAGGAACATCTGGGATATGGAGTCCATAGGAGGTATCGCCACCGTTACCGTACATATCAAGAAGATACGTGAGAAGATAGAATTTGATACGAGCAATCCGCAGTATATCGAGACTATCTGGGGTGTGGGCTATCGCTTTAAGATTTGATCCGTATTTTAATGATTTTTTAATCTTTCTTCAAAGATGGCTTAAGAAATTAAGAGTATCTTACATATTGTCGAAAGACAAACCGGTTTGAAACTGAAAATAATTTTGAAGAAAGATGAGGATAATGAGGAAGCAAAGAAGGCACTTGATGAGGCAAACGGAGATGTCCTGGATGCGATGCTTGCACTGGAAGCACAGGGCAAGGTAAGTCCGGATGAGCAGTCAACACATTCAACAACCTATGATGAGCAGAAGGATTACGTGAGTGTCCGCGATACTGTTGACGGCCAGGATGAGAAGGACAAGAGGACTTTGGGACAGAAGATCAAGTATCTGTGCAAGCTTATCTGGTTAAAGTGCAGGAACAACAAGTTCACCGTGGAGCGCAGGGAAGAGAGGATAATCTCCATACCGGTATGGGTACTCCTGTTAGCGATCATATTCGCTTTCTGGACGGTGGGCGTGATAATGATAGTAGGACTGTTCTTCGACTGCAGGTATGCAATAGTTGGTCCGGATGACTTAAGTGCCATCAATAATGTTATGGACAAGGCAGGAGATGTTGTAGACAAGGTTAAGGAAGAAGTAAACAACCTTTGATTAAGGAGTGCATATGCAGGCACATAT
>ONRZ01000058.1 GCA_900320345.1 uncultured Lachnospiraceae bacterium
GCTGTCGGATGATGAGCTGTACGGATATGACTGGTCCAAGTCAAAGCATGAAACTTTCTGCAAGAGTGGATACTATTATGCACCGGCTGCGGACGGAGAGACGTATACGGGCCTTGCGATAGTTGAGCAGGCAGAAGAAATGAAAGACGGGACCCTGTGGCTGTACTTTACCACCTTTAACCTGGATCTTGATGTCTACTGGGACAGTGATGAGGGCATATCCAAGAAGTATTATTCGATGTCATTTAAGGAGGCCATGGATTCAAAGGATCTTGAGATGGGATACGGGGGTATGGCGATCGTTAAGAAGGAAGGAGATTCCTACAAGCTGAAATATTATAAGATATATTAGGAAAAATATAGCATAGCCTGTCAGATCCTCCGCAAATAGCGGGGGATCTGTTATATACTTGTCTTTTAAAGGACATAAAGGTATAATATTATGGATTATGTCTGTGTTTAAGGAGAATGGATGAAGTATTTGATACTGGGGGCAGGACCTGCCGGGCTTACCTTTGCAAACAGGCTGCTGCAGAACGGAATAGATGATTTCCTGGTGCTAGAGAAGGAAGCGGATGCCGGAGGACTGTGCAGGAGCAGGGATGTGGGCGGTGCACCGCTTGATATAGGCGGAGGGCACTTTCTTGATGTAAGGAATCCCAAAGTACTTGATTTTCTATTTACTTTTATGCCCGAGGACATGTGGGACAGATATGACAGGGATTCGAGGATCGTTGTCGGGGAAAACACGATAAACAGTCCGATAGAAGCCAACATCTGGCAGATGAAGCTTGAAGACCAGGTTCAGTATCTTAAGGCGATAGCGGTTGCGGGATGCAATCTGGATGTTCCGATGCCGGAGAAGTTCATCGACTGGATATACTGGAAGCTCGGAAATAAGATCGCCGAAGACTATATGATCCCGTACAATAAGAAGATGTTCGGAGAAGATCTTAATGAACTCGGAACGTACTGGCTAGAAAAGCTCCCGAATGTATCGTTTGATGAGACTCTTATAAGCTGTCTTGAGAGGAAGGCTTACGGGACACAGCCCGGACATGCAAGCTTCTATTATCCTAAGGAATACGGATATGGAGAACTGTGGAGAAGGCTTTCTAAGGCTCCGGGAGACAGGATCCTGTATAATACGCCGGTTACCGGGCTTGATCTTGATCAAAAAACCGTAAACGGCGAATTTAAGGCAGATATCATAATATCAACCGTACCGTGGACTGATATAGAGGATATAAAGGGGTTAGACGATAAATATCTTAATGATATAGGGAAGCTTAAGCACAGTTCGGTCGTAATTGAATATATGCCCGAAAACCTGGATACGGAGGCTCATTGGATATATTATCCGGATCCGGAGCTTTCATACCACAGGATACTGGTAAGGCATAATTTCTGTCCGGGTTCCGAGGGTTACTGGACCGAGACAAATCTTACGAGGTTTGATAAGACAGGCAGGGATGAGGACAGATATTTTATAAATAAATATGCATACCCGCTAAATACCGTAGGCAAGCAGGAGATTATGAAGGATCTGCTTGAGTATACATCTTCAAAGGGTGTTTACGGTCTCGGGAGATGGGGTGAATGGCAGCATTATAATTCTGATGTGGTTGTCGCATTAGCGATGGATATGGCCGACAGATTATGCGCTGTTAAATAGCATGATAAGGAAAAAGATATGCGGATCTGACATAATACCCATATGGGCCGGCATATCGCGTGAGGTTGATAGATGAAAAAAACAATAATAGTAATGCCCGTTGCCAATGAAGAGACGACAATGGAGGGCGTTCTTAAGCAGATAATGGAACTTCCGTATGATAATCTCTACGTTTATCCTGTGATAGATTCCTACAGCAAGGACAGGACCGAGGAGATAATCAGGGATATGGAGTCAAAATATGACCGTATCAAGCTGATCTTTCATAAGGAGTCAAAGGGAGTCATTACCTGCTATTTGTATGGGTTTAAAATGGCACTTCTTGACGGGGCCGAGCAGATCATAGAAATGGACGGCGGCGGTTCGCATCTTCCCCGTGAGATACCTCAGTTTATAGAAAAACTTGAAGAAGGATACGACTGTGTATGGGGTTCAAGGTTCATGCCGGGCGGAGATATCACCAACCAGCCTCTGTACAGAAGATTCCTAAGCTCGGGCGGGACCATTCTGGCAAATCTGGTGCTTGGTACAAAGCTTAAGGATATGACCAGCGGTTTCGAGGCTTTTAAAAGGGAGGTCCTTGAGAGCATGGATCTTGATGCGTTTATGTCAAGGGGACATATGTATCAGACGGAGATGCGTTATTATTGCAGGAATCTTAATACCATAGAGGTTCCGATCAACTACATAGGATCAAAGTCAAGCATAAGGTTTAAGTCGGTCACAGAAGCTCTGAGGCTGTTATTTAAACTTAAGAAGAATGAGAAGAACGTATTTAAAAATAAATAACAGGGTGAAAGAACCCACAGAGTACAGGGAATGAGCTTTCAGTTAAGACTACGGGCAGTAAAATCGGATATGGAAGATTATCTGTCCGACAGGATAAACAGATACAAATTTATATCGGCAGTTATTTTTACGGTCATAATAACGGCGCTGGCCTGGCAGAGTGATGATGCATATCACGCGTATATCATGGCGAAGAACCTGGTGCTGGGCAACGGCTTTGTGTATAACGTCGGGGAAAGGGCGACGGCATCTTCCTGTCCTTTGTTCACCCTTATGATCGCCTGCGGATACTTCGTGTTCCGGAATATGTTCCTTGTTTCATTGCTGATATGTATTATTTTTTCTACATCGGCATATGTGATCGTGATAAATAATTTCTGTCATACAAGGAAGCACATATTCATCGCTTTTTTTACGATGATCGGAAGCCTCAGCTTTATAAGTTATACTACGAGCGGGCTTGAAAACTGCATGCTGTTCTTTCTTGCTGCAGTGTTTCTTAAGATCTATTTTGCATCCAGACGATATGATGCAAAGAAAATGTTCGTTCTTGCGGTGCTCATATCCCTTATAGCAATGACAAGGATGGATGCGGTATTGATGTTCGTTCCCATGATACTGTATGTGTATCTTGGGAGGAGAGACGGTGTATCCTTCGGGAAGGCGGTACTGCTTGGGATCGCAGGATTACTGCCGTTTATCGGTTGGGAGGTTTTTTCCACGATATATTACGGATTCCCGGTTCCGAATACGGCATATGTCAAGCTCGGTACGGATATACCGCTTAAGGAGTATCTGATAAGGGGGTTGCAGTATTTCCTTACCTCACTCAGTTTTGACCCGATACTCTTACTCGTGCCTTTTGTGGCAGTGATACTGGTATTCCTTGTAAAGAAGGCACATTATACGTACTGCGTTTTGGGAGTGCTTCTGTACATCTGCTATGTTTTCTATATCGGCGGTGATTTCATGGTAGGCAGGCACTATACGGTGCTCTTCCTAATCTCACTTGTCTGTGTATTGAAATATATGGAGGATGAGGATATAAACGAGGCGTTAAGAAGGCGCTTTGAAAAGGCGTATATCATCATCGCCGCTGCCGGCATAATCTTTTCCTATGCGGCCAAACCCGTTACCAATCAGTATCTGTTTGGATACGGGGCTTCTCCTATCGCTGATGAGAGGGGTGGATATTTTCAGTATACAAGCCTGTATAATAATGCCATTTCTTACCTTAAAACAGGAAAGATGGTGATCCGCAACGCATGGAATGAAGGCGGGATAGATGAGTTGAGGAAAGAAGGGTATGGTTCGGGACTATTAGTGATGGTGCCCGGCATATCCATTTATTACAATTCGGACTTATACCTTAACGATCTGTATGCACTCGGGGATCCTTTCCTGTCAAAGCTTCCGGCAGTAAGGGAGGATAACTGGAGGATAGGGCATATGTGGCGTGAGGCTCCGGTCGGTTATAACGAGACCGTCCTGTACGGTGAAGATGTCATAGAAAACGAGAGCATCAGGGAATACTACGAAACGATAAAGTTCATAACCAGAGGTCCAGTATGGGACAAGAACAGGCTGAAGGCTGTTATAGACATAAATACAGGTAAGTATGATCATCTGCTCGAGGAATACAAGAGTACCCTTGATGAGGATAACCATCAGATAACGGATAAGTATTTCTTAAGCAGGGAGCCGGCGGTAAGATAAGCAGGCCATAACAGGGTTTTGCAGGCCATGGAATACCTGAGCGAAGAACGGGACAGGGGATGCATTGAAAAGACTGTATGAAGCATTAAGGGATCATGCGGGGCAGGATATTTATCCCTGCCATATGCCGGGACATAAGGGAAATGCCGGTACGGGATTCCTTAAGGAAGTGCTCAAATATGATATCACGGAGATAGACGGGTTTGATAACCTGCATGATGCACATGGGGTGATACTTGAGTCCGAAAGATATGCATCATCCCTTTACGGAGCAGAGGAAACTCATTTTTTAACGGGCGGGAGCACGTCCGGGATACTGAGCGCGATAGCCGGTGTCACGGAGCAGGGAGATGAGATCCTGATAGGACGGAACTGCCATAGATCCGTGTATAACGCGGCAGAACTGGGCCGGTTAAGATGCAGGTATCTGTATCCTGAATATATAGAAGAATATGGTATATGCGGTGCCATAACCGCTAAGAACATTGAAAAAGCTCTCATTAAGTATCCGGATATCAGGGCTGTGGTCATAACCTCGCCGACATACGAAGGAGTATGTTCTGATGTGAGCGCCATAGCCGGGACCGTGCACGGATACGGGAAAATACTGATAGTAGATGCTGCTCACGGAGCACACTTCGGTTTCCATGAAGGATTTCCGGAGTCTGCCGTAAAGCAGGGAGCCGATATAGTGATACACAGCGTGCACAAGACACTGCCTTCACCTACACAGACCGCGCTGCTCCATATGAACGGAGATCTTGCGGACAGGGAAGAGGTAAGAAGGATGCTCACGGTCTACCAGTCAAGCTCCCCGTCATATCTGCTAATGGCAGGGATCGATAACTGCATGAGCATTTTAGGAGAGAGAGGGAGCAGAGAATTCGATAAGTTTTTTGAGCGACTCTGCAATCTTGAGAAGGATTTTGAAGGATTTAATTGCTTAAAGCATATAAACAGGAGACTGCTTAAGGAAAAATACGGGGTATATGACACCGATCCGGGGAAAATAATGATATCCGTAAAAGGAACGGGCATAACCGGAAGAGAACTGTATGATATTCTGAGGAATGAACATGGCATACAGCCGGAAATGGCATCCGATGGCTTCTGTCTTCTCATTATGACCGTAATGGATACGGAAGAAGGATTTAAGAGAGTTAAAAATGCACTGTTTTGCATCGATGAGAAGATTTCCGGGAAGAAAAAGAACGATCCGGAGAGTAAAAGGAAATCTCATGAAGAAGAAGCGGATATAGGAAGTCTGTATGTCAGGGAAGCAAAGCAGGTAATGCCGGTATATGAGGCATTAAGCGCGGATAAGATGAACGGGGATATCGATAAGGCGGAAGGGATGATAAGTGCCGGTTACATATGCTTATATCCTCCGGGGATCCCTCTTTTGGTGCCGGGAGAAGAGATATCCTGCGGACTGGCGGAAGGCATTAAGAAGGCGCAGGAACAGGGGCTTACAGTGCAGGGAGTCGGTGAAGGCGGGAAGATCAAGGTCCTGGCACAAGGCCGGTAAAGCGGACAGATCAGATATAATGGCAGGGTAAGATATATGGGCAAGATTTTTTATATAATGGGAAAGAGCTCGACAGGCAAGGATACGATATATAAAAAGCTGCTTGATAAGTATCCCGAAGAGCTTAGGCAGGTTGTGATGTATACGACACGTCCCATAAGGGAAGAGGAGAAAGACGGTGTCACATATAATTTTGTGACTGAGGATTATTTTAATAATGCAAAAGAGCAGGGGCTTATCATAGAAAGCCGTGCATATAACACGGTACACGGGATATGGCGGTATTTTACCGTTAATGACGGGAAGATAGACCTGCAGAACGGAAATTACCTTATATCGGGAGTTCTTGAATCCTATGTTTCCACAAGGGAATACTTCGGAAAGGATAAGGTGATACCGATATATATTGAAGTAGAGGACGGAGAGAGGCTGACCAGAGCCCTGAAACGCGAAAAAAAGCCGGGTAACCGCAGGTTTGCCGAGATGTGCCGGAGGTTCCTTACCGACACGGAGGATTTTTCAGAGGAAAAGCTTAAGGCAGCAGGCATCGAAAGGCGGTTTGAAAACAGGGATCTGTACATATGCATGAGCGAGATAGAGGATTTCATCTTAAAAGAGCTTGATGAGGCATAGAGGTTCTCTTAATGAATGTTTGCGCGAATAAACGAAGCTGAAGGGAGGGTGGATCCAAATGGATATGAAGATAAATCAGATGCTTCCGACACAGAATGTTTCCGAGCACACGGAGCAGGCTAAGGTGACGGATGACCAGTTCCGGTTCACCCTGATGAGCAGAATAGATGATGAGGGGCTTCAGGAACGGCTGAACCTGATGTTCCAGGACATCACAATGCAGGGCAAGAAGATAGGCAAGCACATGGATGTCCGGGATATGAAGCGCTACAGGACGCTCATAAAGGACTTTTTGAACGAGGTCGTTAACCGCTCCCATAAGTTTTCAAGGGAGAATTTCCTTGACAGGCGGGGAAGGCACAGAGTATACGGTATCATACGGCTTATCGACGAGAACCTTGATTCTCTTGCGGAAGAGCTTATGAAGGAAGAGAAGGATCATCTGGCCATCCTTGGCAAGATCGATGAGATAAAGGGAATGCTTCTTGATATATTCACGTAAATACCGGATCGTAAAAGGACAGGCTGTGGAACAAAGGTTAGGGAGCAATATTTTGGAAGGATGATATGGCAAAATTTTCGGATATAATCGGACAAGAGCATATTAAAGAGCATCTGATGAACGCTATCGACAGCGGACAGGTATCACATGCCTATATAATCAACGGCGAGAAGAACTCGGGCAAGGAATTCATTGCAGATACCTTTGCGATGGCCCTGCAGTGTGAGGATGACAGCAGTATAGAGCCGTGCATGGAGTGTCACGCCTGCAAGCAGGCGGTCACGAAAAACCAGCCGGATATCATAACCCTTACACACGAAAAGCCGGGAACAATAGGTGTTGAGGATGTACGCGGCCAGATAGTATCGGATGTGAGCGTTAGGCCGTACAGCAGCAGGTGGAAGATATATATAGTAAATGATGCGGAGAAGATGAGCGTACAGGCGCAGAATGCCCTGCTCAAGACTCTTGAAGAACCGCCTGAGTATGTGGTCATAATCCTGCTGACCAGCAATATCTCGGCCCTGCTCCCGACCATAATATCAAGGACGGTAGTCCTTAACATGCGACCTGTGGATGATAAGACGGTCCGGAAATATCTTATGGAAAGGATACACGTGCCGGATTACCAGGCCGATATATGCGTGGCATTCGCAAGAGGAAATATAGGCAAGGCCAAGCATTTGGCGACCAGTGAGGATTTTGACAATATCAAGAATGAAGCCGTAAGGGTGCTAAAATATGCGCAGGAAATGGATATGAGCGAATTCATATCCACCATAAACCAGATAGGAGCCTATAAGCTGAGCGTGGAGGACTATCTTGATATCCTTCTCATCTGGTACAGGGACGTATTGATGTTCAAAGCAACGAACGATGCCGACAACCTTGTTTTCAAGGAAGAGATAAAGGCGCTTAAGGACAGGGCAGGCAGGAGTTCTTACGAAGGAATAGAGAAGATAATAGAAACGATAGAGAAGACTAAGACCAGGCTGAAGGCTAACGTCAATTTCGAATTGGCAATGGAGCTTTTGCTGCTGGCTATAAAAGAGGAGTAATTAAAGGAGAACTGAAATGGTAAAGGTCATAGGGATACGCTTCAGGACTGCCGGAAAGGTTTATTACTTTGATCCCAAGGATATAGAGTTAAAACGGGGAGAACATGTGATAGTCGAAACGGCAAGGGGCGTGGAATTCGGAACGGTGGTCATGCCGCCCACGGATATGGAGGATAATGAGGTAACACAGCCTCTTAAGCCCGTCATGCGCAAGGCTACACAGGAGGATGCCGAAAAAGAGAAGAAGAACAGGGAAAAGGAAAAAGAAGCCTTTAAGATATGCAAGGAGAAGATAGTAAAGCACGGGCTTGACATGAAGCTTATCGATGCCGAATATACCTTCGACAATAACAAGGTGCTCTTCTACTTTACTGCAGACGGACGTGTTGACTTCAGGGAGCTTGTCAAGGATCTTGCTTCCGTATTCAAGACACGTATCGAGCTTAGGCAGATCGGTGTAAGGGATGAGACCAAGATACTCGGAGGCATAGGTTTCTGCGGCAGACCGCTGTGCTGCCATACTTATCTGTCTGATTTTGCTCCGGTATCCATAAAAATGGCCAAGGAACAGAACTTATCCCTCAATCCGACCAAGATCTCGGGTATCTGCGGACGTCTTATGTGCTGTCTTAAGAATGAGGAAGAGACGTACGAAGAGCTTAACCGCAAGCTTCCGAATAACGGCGATACGGTAACTACGGATGACGGCTTTAAGGGTGAAGTCGTAAGCGTGAACGTATTAAGACAGCTTGTCAAGGTAGTGATCGAGGAAGGCGATGAGAGAGAGATCAAGGAGTATAAGGCGTCACAGCTGAAGTTCAAGTCACGCCACCGCAAGGACAGCAACAAGGATAAGGCATCCGAGGCCGAACTTAAGGCTTTGGAGCAGCTGGAGAAGAAGGATGGAAAATCAAAGCTTGACGACGATTGAGCTTAGGGACGGAGAGCGTATAGACGATCTTCAGAGAAACGGCTATAAGATAATCCAGAATAAGAAAAAATTCTGTTTCGGGATGGATGCGGTGCTGCTCAGCGGCTTTGCATCGGTCAGGGACGGAGAGACGGTACTTGATATAGGTACGGGAACGGGGATAATCCCGATACTCCTTGAAGCAAAGACCGGCGGCCGTCATTTTACGGGACTTGAGATACAGGAAGAAAGCGCCGAAATGGCCGCAAGGAGTGTAAAATTAAACGGTCTTGAGGATAAGATAGACATTGTCACCGGTGATATCAAAAATGCCGGTGAACTGTTCGGACCGGCTTCGTTTGATGTTATCACGACCAATCCGCCGTATATGATAGGCAGCCATGGTCTTAAGGGAGATAACATAGAGAAGACGATAGCAAGGCATGAGATATGCTGTACACTTGAGGATATAGTAAGAGAGGGCAGCAGGCTCTTAAAAAATAAAGGGCGTTTTTATATGGTCCATCGTCCGTTCAGGATGGTCGAGATCTTCGGAACACTCACAAAATATCGTCTGGAACCGAAGAGGATCAAGCTTGTTTATCCGTTTATCGACAAGGAACCTAACATGATCCTCATAGAAGCATTAAAGGACGGAAATTC
>ONRZ01000164.1 GCA_900320345.1 uncultured Lachnospiraceae bacterium
GCTCCCGACGGGAAGATAGTTCAGGAACTGATGCCGCGTGTACAGAATAAGGAAGAGGTACAGGCATATATCGACGAAACGCTCAAGAAAAACGATATGGACCGTACCGAGCTTAACAAGACAAAGTCCGGATGTGAATTAAAGGGACTTTCATGCATCAATCCGGTTAACGGCAAGGAGGCAAAGCTCTTCATAGGTGATTTTGTTCTTGCAAGTTACGGTACAGGTGCGGTAATGGCTGTTCCTTCGCATGACCAGAGAGACTTTGAATATGCTCAGGCACATAATATCCCGATGCTTCAGGTCATCGAGGGACGGGATGTATCGGAGTGCGCATTTGAAAAACAGGATTATCTCGGAAAGGGCTGCAAACTCATAAATTCGGAAGAATTTACCGGAATGACGGTTGAAGAAGCCAAGGAAGCCATTACGGATAAGCTTGTAAAAATGGGTGTTGCGAGAAAGACAGTCAATTATCATTTCAGGGAGTGGATATTCGCACGCCAGCGTTACTGGGGTGAGCCCGTACCTGTAGTTCATACGCAGGATGGTAAGATACATGTGCTCGATGATGACGAGCTGCCGCTTATTTTACCGGAACTTGAAGATTACAAGGGTAAGAACGGTAAGGCACCGCTTGAGAATGCGGAAGAATGGAAGAAATACGATCATAACGGGATAAAGGGTACACGTGAGACATCAACGATGCCCGGTTCCGCTGGTTCGAGCTGGTACTTCTTAAGATATATAGATCCCGATAACGATAAGGAATTCGCAGATCAGGAACTCTTAAAGCACTGGATGCCGGTGGATCTGTACATAGGCGGTCCCGAGCATGCGGTCGGTCATCTGATGTATTCGCGCATCTGGAACAGATACCTGTATGACAAGGGGCTCGCTCCTACGAAGGAACCGTTTAAGAAGCTCGTACACCAGGGCATGATCCTCGGTGAGAACGGTATCAAGATGGGTAAGCGTTTCCCGGAATATGTTGTAAATCCGAGCGATATAGTCCGTGAGTACGGTGCAGACACATTGAGGCTCTATGAGATGTTCATGGGCCCTCTTGAAGTCAGCAAGCCGTGGAGCCAGCAGGGAGTAGAGGGTGCAAGAAGGTTCATAAACCGTGTGTGGACTTTCTTCACGACAACAGAGAATATCTCGTCTGAGTCAGTACCGGCGCTTGATAAGATATATCATAAGACAGTCAAAAAGATAACCGATGATTTCGAGAAACTGGCGTTCAATACGGCGATATCGCAGATGATGATATTTGTAAATGCGGTGTATAAGGAAGGCAAATGCCCGAAGGAATATGCCGACAGCTTCATTAAGATGTTATCATGCATCTGCCCTCACGTAGGTGAGGAGATATGGGAGAAGTTGGGGCATGATGATACACTCGCATATGAACCCTGGCCTGCATATGATGAAGCATTGTGCAAGGATGATACGGTTGAGATAGGTGTCCAGATAAACGGCAAGGTAAAAGCAACCGTGGAGATCGCGGTCGATGAGGATAAGGACAGTGCACTTGATAAGGCAAAGGGTATAGAGGCAGTTGCCAGAGCAATGGAAGGTAAATCCGTTGTCAAGGAAATATATGTATCCGGAAAGATAATAAACATAGTAGTTAAGTGATAAGTCAAAACAAAAGCAGCCCGGATCCGTTAAGGAACCGGGCTGTTTTATGTTGTGCGCCCGGCGGCGCACGTTTCTAAAGGGTGAAAGTCCCGAATCCGCCCGGTAGTGGGAAGGATATAGCCGAAGGCAAGGGTGTCCATCGCGAGGTGGAATCTGAAGGAAGCCGGATGTGGGGAACATACTAACCCACGGGCAAATCTCTGGTCTGACGAACAGAAACCACATATAAGGTTATGCATGAGGGTAAGACTGCAACACAAGCCGAAGCCCGATAACTACACGGAATCATGTATGATAGATGTGGCAGATGGATGGAGAGAAAGAAACGCGTGGTACCCGGGGAGGTCTGCCCGGTAAGCTCTGAAAGGAGTAACCACCGCACAAGGCAACGAGGCGGTGCTGAACGGGCAGAAGTCAGCAGAGGTCATAGTAGCCGGGAGGTGAAGGACCGAATCAGTAGGAGTCTTGAGTATGACCGAGAAAGGAGGGGATGACCATCCATGACAGAAAACATTGAAAACAATGGCTGTTCGCAAAGGGATAGTGCGGAACATGAAGAGTATGCGAAAGCGTCAAGGTCATTCAATCGGATATGGAAAGAAAGAGACAGTGCACAGCCGGAACTCTTGGAAGCGATACTGCACAAGGATAACCTTAACAGAGCGTATAAGAGAGTAAAGGCAAACAAGGGAGCGCCTGGGGTAGATGGGATGACCATTGAGGAAGCGCTTCCGTATCTACGGGAACATCGGCAGGAGTTAATTGACCGAATTTACAGAGGAAAGTACACTCCATCGCCCGTGAGGCGCGTTGAGATTCCCAAACCCGACGGCAGTATGCGGAAACTTGGCATACCAACGGTGATAGACCGTACACTTCAACAGGCAATAGCACAACAGCTCATGCCAATCTATGAACCGCTGTTTGCGGAAGGAAGCTATGGCTACCGTCCAAACAGATGCGCGAAGGATGCGATACTGAAAGTAAAGGAGTATGCGGAACAAGGCTATACGTTTGCTGTAACCCTTGACCTGTCAAAATACTTCGATACACTCAACCACGAAACTCTCATAAGACTGTTAAGACAGAACATAAAGGATGAGCGGGTGGTACAGCTAATCAAGCGTTATCTGAAAAGTGGGGTAATGGAAAATGGAGTGGTCATGGTAACAGAGGAAGGTTCGCCGCAAGGCGGCAACCTCTCACCGCTGTTGGCTAACATCTACCTCAATGAGTTCGACCAAGAGTTCTTGAAGAGAGGCGTTCCGTGCGTAAGATATGCGGATGACATAGTACTTCTGGCCAAGAGCAAACGAGCGTCGGAGAGGTTGTTGGTAAGCAGTACGAAATACCTTGAAGAGAAACTGAAACTAACAGTGAACAGAGGAAAAAGTCGTACCGTTAGCGTGTTTGCAATCCGAAATTTTAAGTTCCTTGGCTTCGCATTGGGAAGGAACGGCAGTGGCATATACGTCCGAGTTCATCCGAAGTCATGGAAGAAGTTTAAATCCAATCTGAAAAGCCTGTCTTCCCGCAGGTCAGTACAGAGTATCAAGCCAAGCCTTGAGAAAATCACGGTGTACGCAAGAGGGTGGCTTAACTACTACGGGATAGCAAGCATGAAGTATCCGATAGATGAAGTCAACGGGTGGCTCTATCACAGGATACGTATGTGCATATGGAAGCAATGGAAGAAACCCAAGACGAAGAAGAGGAATCTGATTAAGATGGGCATTCCCGAATACTATGCACATATGGCGGCAAACAGTCGCAGGGGACATTGGTTCAATGCAAACCTTACAACGGTCAAGAGGGCTATGTCAAAAGAAAGACTGATAAACAGTGGCTTCTATGATTTAGCCGTTGCCTATCAGTCAGTGCACGTCAACTATTGAAAGCGCCGTATACCGAACGGTACGTACGGTGCTGTGAGAGGACGGCGGCTAGTCACCGCCTCCTACTCGATTGTTGGTTTCCGTTTGGCCGGAGAGAACATTCAATCTATCGGATAATAAATCAAATTGTGCAAAGGAATGATTAATATGAAAAAAACGCGTTTCAAGG
>ONRZ01000156.1 GCA_900320345.1 uncultured Lachnospiraceae bacterium
CATCGAGAAGATACAGACGGTCATGATCGATCAGATGAATTACGGCCTTGCTTCCGCGATGTCGTGGATATACTTTGTTATAGTTCTGGCCTTCGTCGGCATAACCTCGGGCCTTATCTCCAAGGGGGTTTACTACTATGAGTAAGAAAAATAAAGCGAAGACCTTCGAAAACTTCCGCGAACGGAATAAGAAATCCGGCGGTTACCTGCTTAAGAAGAGGATACTTGAGTATGCGGTGAGCATCGCAAGGTTCATCCTGCTTTTCGGTATGTGCTTTATGATACTGCAGCCGATACTTAACAAGATCTCCGTAAGTTTCATGACGGAATCGGATCTGTATAATCCCATCGTCATCTCCATCCCGGAGCATTTTACAACGGAGAATTACAGGCTGGCGGCGGAGCTCATGAATTATAAGAAGGGATTGATCAATTCTCGCTCACTATAGCTATACTCCAGATAGCGGTATGTACGCTGGTGGGTTACGGATTTGCGAGGTTTGATTTTCCCTTTAAAAAATTCTGGTTCGCCTGCGTCATACTGGTGATACTGATACCGCCGCAGACGATATCGAGTTCGCTCCACCTTCACTTTAAGTTCTTCGATATACTGGGCTTGTTTAAGCTCATAAAGGGTGATACCATAAATTTACGCGGTTCCGTGATCCCGTATTATCTCCTGAGTGCGGGATGCATGGGGCTTAAGAACGGGCTTTATATATACATGATAAGGCAGTTCTTCCGCAACATCCCTTCGGATATGGAGGAGGCGGCCTATGTGGACGGCTGCGGAACGCTTAAGACATTTTTCCTGATAATGCTCCCCGAGGCGAAGCCGATAATCACTTCCTGTTTCCTGTTCTCGTTCGTATGGCAGTGGACGGACGGCTTCTATTCAAGGATGTTCCTTGGGAATACGACGCTTGTGAGCCTGTCGCTATCGAGGATAGTCGACTCGCTCGGCGCATATATCCAGCGTCTTACCGGTGTTAAGACGACGATCTCGATCGCATACTCGAACTGCATCCTTGCAACGGGGACGCTGATGATCATTTTACCGCTGATAATCCTGTATCTGTTCGCGCAGAGGCAGTTCGTTGAGAGCATCAGTTCGACGGGCATAAAGATGTAAAATACGATATAATCCGCCGGAAGAAGACGGTGGTTTATATAGAAGGCAATCATTTTTTAAGGAGGAAAAAGTATGAAAAAGCCTATGGCAAACAAGGTCATGGCAGCCATCACTGCTGCAGCTATGACCATGAGTCTTACAGCCTGCGGTGGCGGAGCGGCGCAGCAGCCTGCAGCACCCGCACCCGAAGAGACTCCCGAGACCGAGGAAGTGGCTGAGGTTGAAGAAGAAGTCGAGGAAGAAGTCGAGGAAGAAGTTGAGGAAGAGCCCGAATACACCGTGCTCACAGATGAGAACGGCAAGCCTTACGATCTCGGCGGCATGGAGATAGTCATCCGTGACTGGTTTACGAAGAGGCAAGGGATGAGTGGCGTGAGTGGGCACAGGAGACCTACAACTTCAAGATCAAGCAGGTAGCCATATCCGATTGGGGTTCAACACCTCAGGATTTCGTTGATTACTGTACATCGGGCGGTGATGACGTTAACTACGTGTTCACCCTTCGTGACGATCCGGCTATCACATCCGCAATAGCGGACTTATGTATGATCTGTCAACGCTCGACTGCCTTGATTTCAGCAAGGAGAAGTTCCAGCTCAACAAGCTGCATGAGCAGTACAGCAAGGGTAATTCGATCTATGCGATGTTCTCGGGTGTATCGGAGCCTCGTACAGGTGTGTACTTTAACAAGAAGGTTCTCCAGGATGCGGGTATCGATCCCGAGAGTATCTATGATATGCAGAAGGACGGCACATGGACATGGGATAAGTTTGACGAGCTCATGGGCAAGTGCCAGAGAGATACCGACAACGACGGTACAGATGATGTTTACGGTCTTACCCTTAACGAGAGTAACATGACAAATGTTGCCGTATTCTCAAACGGCGGTTCATATGTCGGCAAGGACGACAAGGGCTACTTCTATAACCTTGAGGCTCCCGAGACTGTTGAGGCTCTTGAGTGGGTGGTTAAGATGTTTGACAAGTATGACAACCATGATCCCGAGGGCGCTGAGTGGGATTATTACAAGGAAGAGTTCCTTAACGGTTCCGTAGCGTTCATGGTAGAGGATGAGTATGCCGGTACTCCCGGTAACTTCCTTGCGGATATGCAGGATGAGGTCGGCTTCGTAATGTTCCCGAAGGGACCCAAGAAGAACGACTACATCAATATCTGGTCAAACAACCCGGCTGCCATCCCCGGCTGCTATGATGCTGACAGAGCATGGAAGATCGCTTTTGCATGGAACCTTTACACGGATGAGCCCGCAGGCTATGATGCGTTCAACGGCTTCCCCGGAAGAGCACGTGAGGGTATCTTCGATTCAAGGGCTTGCGACGAGACTATTCCTATGATGTCCGATCCCAAGAACGGAACCATCGCCTTCCACGGCATGATCCCGAATATGGACATCGGTCCCGACTTCACATGGAATATCGCACCCGGTGCCGTTGTATCCGAGCAGATCGAAGCTATCGCCGATACATGGAAGCAGTACATCGATGATGCGAACAAATAAGATATGCTTAAGACACGGGGACGGTTCTTTTGTCTTATGAACCGTCCCTTTATTTTGCATATGAAGACGCGACGTGCCACGGGTGTGGCATGGGGACGGTTCTTTTGCCACATGTGGCACGGGTAAGACATGGGGACGGTTCTTCTGTCTTATTACACGGTCTGAAAATTCTGCGCGGAGGTACAGGCACGAAATGTCCGGGAAAATTGGTGGAACAGGATTGGGTATAAAAATGGAATCAGCAAAAGGAAAATTAAAAGAAGAATTAAAAGTAAAGTTTCATCTTCCGGGATTAAGATATAATTATCCCCTGAATATGTTTTGGGTGAGCCTTCTTGAAACTCATCCCGAATTTTTCAGAGAGGGTGTAGAGATTGCGTCCTTCTTCGGATGCTTTCCGCTGTCGCTTTGGAACGGGGGAAGGCTGTGTCCGAAGGAGGATCAGTGCGACGCGGGATTCGTGACGAATGTGATAAAGAACATAAATGCCAAGGGCATCCCGGTAAGATATACGTTTACCAATCCGCTGCTGAATGAGGAAGATCTTAAGGATAAATTCTGCAACTTCTGCCTAAAGGCCGGAGACAACGGCATGAATGAAGTCCTGGTCTTCTCACCGCTCCTTGAGGAATATATCCGGAAGAATTATCCTTCGTATGCCATAGATTCGACAACCTGCAAGGAGATAAGAGAAGTTGAAGCGTTAAATGCTGAACTTGAAAAGGATTATAAGTATGTCGTGCTCGATTACAATTTTAACAATAAATGGGACATATTGGATTCGCTTGACCATCGAGAAAAGGTCGAAGTGCTCATAAATGCAGTCTGCGAGCCGGGTTGTAAGCGCAGGGGTGACCATTATAAGAATATCGCGAAGAACCAGCGCATCATTTTAAAAAACGGGAAGCTGCCGCCCAAAAAGCATATCCCTATCGTGCCGTGGGGCTGTGAATACGGGGATCATAATAACCTGTTTACGATACAGAAATATCCGACCTTTGTCAGTCCAGATATGATATGGAACGAGTATGTACCGCGTGGATATAATAACTTCAAGATAGAGGGGCGTACGGCAAATCTGTTCTCACTAATCGAGACGTACAGCTTTTTCATGCTGCGTCCGGAACGTGTGGCAGAAGCCCGTCTGCTTCTCATGCGCAATCTTGAAGACATGCATGTTGTGAGCGTGATGAAGCCAAAACCACGGAAATTCGAGCCAGACACCCACTAAAAAGAAGAAAAGAGAAATTGGTAGGTAAAAATAAGACAGAACGGGAAAGAATCAGAAGGAAAATACCTACTAAAACAAGAGAAAGAGAAATCAGTAGGTAAAAAAGAGACATAATGAGAAGGGAAATACCTACTAAAACAAAGAAAAGAGAAATCAGTAGGTAAAAACAAGTAAGAATGCGACGGAAAATGCCTACTAGAAAGAAGAGAAGAAAAATCAGTAGGTAAAAACAAGTAAGAATGTGACGGAAAATGCCTACTAAAAAGAAGAAAAGAAAAATTAGTAGGTAAAACCAGCGATTAACAGATAGAAAGGGTTGGGATTGGGCTTAATATGAGTAACATATACTGGCATCTGCCGGGATTTTGCGTACATTTCTATTTGAATCAGGTGATCATACATATGATGAAGCAGTATCCCGATAAGTTCCGCGACGGGTACAGGGTCGGGAGCGTGTACGGGACGTTCCCGGGTGCGATATGGAACGGCGGGCGGGCTGTCTTTGGCATCACGAGCCACGGTGACATGGAAAAGATCATAAAGACATATAACGATCTCGATGTGCCGGTGCGTTTTACGTGGACGAATTCACTGATCGAAGAAAAGCACTTAAGTGATACATATTGTAATCTCATAATGGAAACGGCGGGTAACCATCGTACAAGTTCCGGCGCGACAAACCAGGTGCTTGTAAATACGCCCGTGCTTGAAGAGTATTTAAGGAAGAATTATCCGGATTTTGAATATATCTCCTCTACGACCAAGCGACTGACCTTTGTTGAGGATGTCAGAAAGGAGCTTGAAAAGGACTATTATCTGGTAGTGCTTGATTATGACCTTAATCATGATGAAAAGGCACTTGATGAACTGAAACCATACGCAGACCGGATCGAGATACTTGCGGATGAGATATGTTTTCCGAACTGCAGGAAGCGCAAGGAGCATTACCGTGATGAGTCGCTGGCTCAGCTGCGTTTTGAAAAGGGCACGGTTTTTGACTGCCCGAATAAGAGGACCAGGCCGAATTTTGAGGTATGTAAGAAACGACCTGCATTTATAACGGCAGAGGAGGTTGCTGATTATGCAAAAAAATGGGGATACTGCAACTTCAAGCTTGTGGGACGCGGTCTGCCGCAGAAAATGGTGATCGATTCCTATATCTATTATCTGGTGAAAGATAAGTACAGGGATGAGATGAGGGAGAAGATCGAAAAGCAGCTGGCGAAACTGACCGGAAAGTAGGTTGGGATGTGGCAAAAGAACCGTCCCCGTGTCTTAAGACAAAAGAACCGTCCCCGTGTCATACCCGTGCCCCAATTGGTGATATTACACAAAAACCAATAGGTGATTTTGTAAAATTTGTGAAATGTACGTGTAGATTATTTGCAGGGGCGGTGCTAATATACACTTGTAACCCCCCAATACATTGTATAGCGTTAAGCTATACCCCATAAGAAAGAAATACCTTCTCCAAAAAAGGCAGCTGTC
>ONRZ01000191.1 GCA_900320345.1 uncultured Lachnospiraceae bacterium
CGACCGTCCTTTGTACTCGGAGGCCGTGCAATGCAGATAGTTGCGGGTGAGGAGGAACTTAAACATTATCTTAAGACGGCGGTTGAGATAGACGAAGACAGGCCGGTTCTCGTGGACAAATACATAAGAGGCAAGGAAGTCGAAGTTGATGCGGTGTGCGACGGGGTTGATGTGTTTGTACCCGGTATCATGGAACTTGTAGAGCGTACCGGAGTGCATTCGGGTGATTCGATGAGTGTGTATCCGCCATACAGCATATCGGATAAGGTGAAGGGTACGATATTAAGGTACACAAAGCAGCTTGGGCTTGGTATCGGGATTGTGGGACCGTTCAATATCCAGTTCATTGTGGACAGGAACGAGGACGTGTACATAATCGAAGTCAATCCGCGTTCTTCACGAACGGTACCGTTTTTATCCAAGGCTACAGGATATTCTCTTGCCGATATCGCAACGCTTGCGATACTCGGAGTCAGTCTTAAGGAACAGGGAATTTTTACTCTGTATCCAACGGAACAGAAGAGATGGTATGTCAAGGCACCTGCATTTTCGTTTAACAAGCTTAGGGGAATGGACGCATATCTGTCTCCTGAGATGAAGTCAACCGGTGAAGCAATAGGATATGACGATAAGCTGCACCGGGCGATGTATAAGGCAATGATAGCCTCGGGTGTTAAACTGCAGAATTACGGAACGGTACTCGTTACCCTGGCCGATGAGGATAAGGAAGAGGCCCTGCCTCTTATCAGAAGATTCTATGATCTTGGTTTTAACATTGAAGCCACCACGGTCACGGCGGAATTTCTGAAAGAACACGGGGTAAAGACGAAGCTTCGTCATAAGATCAGCGAGGGGAGCGAGGAAGTACTTGCACGGATCAGATCCGGTCACGTCAGTTATGTTATAAATACGCGTGCGATACTGTCAGGTGTCCATTACGGTGACGGAGTTGCGATACGCCGTACCGCAATAGAGAATAACGTAACGATGTTCACATCCCTGGATACGGTAAGGGTCCTGCTGGATGTTTTGGAAGAACTGACGATAACGGTTTCGACTATAGATGATAAATGACAGGGCAATACGATCGAGGAGGAAAAATAAATGTGTTCGATAATGTGTTATCTGGGCAGAAGCCTTACGAAAGAAGAATTCAAGGAGCATTTTGACAAGACAACGTCAAGAGGTCCCGATATGCAGCGTATCATTGAGCTTAAGAACGGGCTCATGGGATTTGAACGGCTGTCGATAATGGGACTCTCCGAAGAGGGGATGCAGCCGTTTTCGCTGGGCGGTGATCGTCTGGTATGTAACGGAGAGATATACGGTTTCAGGCCGGTCAAGGAGGAACTGATAGCCAAAGGATATACCTTTGCAAGTGATTCCGACTGTGAGATCCTGCTTCCGATGTATGAGCAGTACGGGACTGAAATGTTTAAAATGCTCGATGCGGAATATGCATGTATCATATATGATGCAAAAACGGAATCGCTCATTGCCGCACGAGATCCGATAGGGATCCGCCCTCTGTATTACGGATACACGGAAAGCGATGAGATCGTATTTGCTTCCGAAGCAAAGAACCTTGTCGGGATAGTTAAGAAGATATCACCCTTTCCGCCCGGCCACTATTATAAGGACGGTAAGTTCGTCTGCTATCGCAGCATGACCAAGGTGGATAAGATCGTAAACGATGATATCGATACGATATGCAAAAACATACATGAAAAACTGGTTGCGGGCATAAAGAAGAGACTTGATTCGGATGCGCCCATAGGCTTTTTGTTGAGCGGAGGACTTGACAGTTCGCTTGTTTGCGCAGTATCGCAGAAGCTGCTTGATAAACCCATTAAAACCTTCGCGATAGGAATGAGCACGGATGCGATCGATCTTAAATATGCAAAAGAAGTTGCAGACTATATAGGCAGCGAACATACCGAGGTGATCATCACAAAAGAAGATGTTATAAGAGAACTTCCGAATGTGATAGCTCTGCTCGGAACCTATGATATAACAACGATAAGAGCGAGCATGGGTATGTATCTCGTATGTAAGGCCATCCATGAAGACACGGATGTCAGGGTACTGCTTACGGGGGAGATATCCGATGAACTTTTCGGATATAAATATACGGATTTTGCACCAAGTCCCGAAGAGTTCCAGAAGGAGGCCGTTAAAAGGATAGATGAGATACATATGTATGATGTGCTTCGGGCGGACAGATGTATTTCGGTGAATTCGCTTGAGGCGCGTGTACCGTTCGGGGATCTTGATTTTGTGCAGTATGTGATGAGCATAGATCCGGCCAGGAAGATGAATGTTTACGGTAAGGGCAAGTATCTTCTGCGCCATGCGTTTGAAGGGGATTATCTTCCGTATGACATCCTGATGCGCGAAAAAGCTGCGTTTTCGGATGCCGTAGGTCATTCCATGGTCGATCATCTTAAGGAATATGCAGAGTCAAAATACACTGATGAAGAGTATGAGAAACTGATCCTTAAATATGATCATGCACGTCCGTTTACGAAGGAATCGCTGCTGTACCGTGAGATATTTGAAGAGTATTATCCGGGACAGTCCGAAATGGTTAAGGATTTCTGGATGCCCAATAAGGAGTGGGAGGGCTGTGACGTAAACGATCCCTCCGCAAGGGTTCTGTCAAACTATGGAGAGTCAGGACATTAAGTGTAAGGAGGGGAGGGACAATGATCATAAGGGGAACCATCGAAGATGGTGGATTCCTTATGATGCCTAAGCGGCGAGCGTATTCAAAAGAAGTACGGAGTACTTCTTACCTAATGTGATCATAAGGAGGAAACATGGTTAAGTATATATTCATAACAGGCGGAGTGGTATCGGGCCTTGGCAAGGGAATAACCGCATCATCTCTCGGAAGACTTCTTAAAGCACGGGGATATCATGTGACCATGCAGAAGTTTGATCCGTATATAAACATGGATCCGGGAACCATGAACCCCATACAGCACGGAGAGGTATTCGTGACGGATGACGGTACGGAGACGGACCTTGATCTGGGCCATTATGAAAGGTTCATAAATGAGAGCCTTAACAAAAATTCCAATGTCACGACAGGTAAGATATACTGGTCCGTGCTCAATAAGGAAAGGCACGGTGATTACGGCGGAGGCACGGTCCAGGTGATCCCGCATATCACCAATGAGATAAAGGACAGATTCCATAAGGCTGCGACGCCCGACGAGGAAACGATATCCATAATAGAAATAGGCGGTACCGTGGGTGATATAGAGAGCCAGCCTTTTCTGGAAGCGATAAGGCAGTT
>ONRZ01000176.1 GCA_900320345.1 uncultured Lachnospiraceae bacterium
AGGTCTGTTCATATATGCAAGAAAGTGTTCCTTGACAAGATTCGAATAGGCCACGTTCTGCATTACGGTATTTACGCTTTTTATCTCCTCATCCATAAACGCCGATGCCGTCTGTGTATCCCTGCTTACGGTTTCGAAAGCCTGCGTTTTTATCTTCCTGGATTCGGATATGATGAAGTAGCTGATGTACACCAAAAAGACTGCCGTAACGAGCAGGAAAAACACAAACTGAAGCGTAGTCCGTACACTTTTTTTACTCTTTCCGATCATGATGCCCCCGGTAAAAAATATCCATGTCAGATTCCTTTTTTATCCATTTTAACAAAAAAAGTATTGATTTAAGATAAGCATACAAGCAATCGATTGTCAAATGTCAGTAACTGTTGTTGATCAAAGAAAAGAGAGGGTTAATATGAAAAAGAAGATAATAGGCTCCTGCAGAAGAAAGCAAGGAAGAAGAAGCGGCTCCCGCCGAGGAGACGGCAGAATCGGGTGATGATGTAACGATCACCTTTATGGCAAGCCAGGACTGGATCCAGGATGCCGAAATGGAACTTGGTGAGAAATTCACAGAGCAGACCGGTATCAAGGTAGACTATCAGATAGTTCCTTCGGATCAGTATGAAAGCCTTCTGATGACGAAGATCAATGCCGGCGAATGTACGGATATCTTCGGAGGCCAGAGCTCACAGTTCTCCATAGTCACACAGTTTGATGTTGAGAAAAATGCGGTTGACCTTTCCGGTGAAAGCTGGGCAGGCAACGTTGATCCCGCTGCAGCCGTTGAGTTATCCGCAGGCGGTAAGCTCTACGGACAGCCCATACAGGACGTATCGGCATGCTGGGCTGTAGCATACAATATTTCAATGTTTGATGAACTCGGACTTAAGATACCGACAAACTATGCCGAATTTTGCGATGTATGCGAGAAGATCAAAGCAGCCGGTATCATCCCGATCTACGAATGCGTTTCGGACGGATGGCATCATGTATGCTGGACCGAGGCAGCCGTTGCGGCAACACAGGCAGATCCTTCATATCCCGAAAAGCTCAATAACAACGAAGCTACCTTCGAAGGAAACAAGGAACTCACGACAATGTTTGCCCAGTTAAAGGAAATGGCTGACAAGGGTTATATGGGCGATAACTATATGTCAAACGAATATGCGGATGCACCTGCTTCAATAGCAAGCGGCGAATACGCAATGGTTCTTTACAACCAGGGTCTCGGTGCTGAGGTCAATGCGGCAGATCCCAATTTCTCTGAAGACAATATCGGATATTTCGTTAATCCTCTCTGTGACAACCAGGCTCTTAACGTAAACTACTGCGGACCTTCAAGATTCATATTCTCGGGCTCAAAGAACATCGATGCAGCCAAGAAGTATCTTGAGTTCATGGCTTCCGATGAAAGCCTTGCATACATGACGGAAAACGTAGGCAAGTTCAATCAGCTTCCTTACTCAAACGCACCTTCGGCATACTCCAAGGTAGTTCAGGATTTCTATGACAGATATCCCAACAAGGTTGCTGTTTTCCAGGCATCAGTTAAGTATTACAATCCTGCATGGATGGATATCGGTGCCGATATGTCTGCAATGTTCTTAGGTGAGATGACTCCCGAAGAAGTCCTTAAGGATATTGATAAATTAAGGGGTGAACAGGCAGCAGCGGCTTCTGATCCCGCCTGGAAATAATCCAGATGAACAGGAATAAAGTATATCCGAGATATTTTGCGCTTGGTGCATTGATCATATATTTTGTGTTTTTCTTTCTGCCGGGACTTATCGGTGTGGGATATTCGTTCACGGACTGGTCGGCATATTCGGATGAGCTTCACTATGTGGGATTTGAGAATTTTAAGACCGTATTCTCATCCGATGAGAATTATATGAAGATCATAACAAATACCTTAGAGTTCACTTTGATCACGACGATACTCAAGAATGTGATCGGCCTTGTTCTTGCCCTGCTCTTAACGAAATCGATCCGTTTTCTTAATATGCACCGTGGGATCGTGTTCATGCCGTCCGTACTTTCAACACTCATCATAGGCATGATCTTCAAGTCGATCCTCGATCCCAAATCCGGGCTGTTAAACTCATTTTTCAGATCCATCGGTCTTGAGATGCTCGCGAAAAAATGGCTTGTATCATCGGAGCTTGCTTTCGGGTCGGTAATGGCAGTTGATATCTGGCGCGGAGTCGGATACATTATGACGATCTTAATTGCGGGGATACTGTCCATTTCATCGGACTATTATGAGGCCGCGGCGATAGACGGAGCAGGCGGATGGAAAAAATTCAGATACATCACCTTCCCGCTGATCCTCCCTACGCTTGCCACAACGACCGTTTTAAACGTCATATACGGGCTGAAGGTATTCGATATGGTCTACGCACTCACTAACGGCGGTCCCGGAAAAGCAACGACGGAGGTCCTTTATACGGCAGTATTTAAGAAGTTCGGAACAGGCCAGTATGCTGTAGGTACGGCACTGTCATCGGTAATGTTTGTGATAATGATATTTGTCGGTATTTACATGATAAGGGTTATGACGAAAAATGAGGTGGTGGAATAATGAAAGTTAAAAAGACCATATTGGGCGATATGTCTGATACCGCTTCTCCTTATCCTGTTCAATTCGCTAAAGGATAAAAAGGCGGCTTCAAAGATGAACCTGCATCTTCCGGATCTTCCGATCCAGTGGAGCAACTTTATCAAAGTTATAGAAAAGGGAAAACTTGCAACTTCTTTTTTCAACAGCCTTATTTATTCCGCAGGGTCCGTAATACTATGTGTATTGTTTGCGGCACTGGCGGCATATGTACTGTCAAGGAACCAGACAAAACTCAATAAATTCCTGTATATGTTCATAGTCCTCGGGATAACTCTTCCGATTAACTATGTAGCACTGACCAGAGTGTTGCAGTTTCTTCATCTTAACAATACCGCAGTCGGGATCATACTTTTATACACGGGAACACAGCTTCCGTTCATGACCTTTCTGATCCACGGTTTTGTTGCGAAGGTACCGGTGGAACTCGATGAAGCGGCGGTGATAGACGGATGCGGACCGGTGCATCTGTTCTTCCTCATAGTTTTTCCGATGTTAAAGCCTGCCATAGCTACATCGACGGTCCTTACCTTCCTTAATACGTGGAATGAGTTTGTCTCTCCTCTGTATTTCTTAAACAGGACGGAACAGTGGCCGATGACGCTTTCGGTGTATAATTTCTTCGGTATGTATTTTAAGGACTGGAACCTTGTATGTGCGGATATACTGCTCACAAGTCTTCCGGTACTGATAGTATATCTGCTGGGACAGAAATATATAGTGTCCGGTATGACGGCCGGAGCAGTGAAAGGATAAAATGTTAAGATCGGTTGAGAATTTAAGCGAAGGTATAATAAGTGTGACATATCCTGCATCATCGATAGGATCCGGTGGTCTTATCGATGATGTTCCGATTGATTTTACGAGGAACGGCAAGCGCGTGATAAGACAGTCGGAAGTATCGTTTGTACCGGTGACCGTTTACAGATATGAGACCGGGAACTCCGCTTTTATGAAGAAGCAGACTGCAAACGGCGAGGTTGCATATACGGACAGACTTGTAAAGGTTCCTTCACACAAAGCATTTTCCGTAACCCTTGAATTCAGCATCGGAAGCGATGAGCTCCTGCTTGGGATGGGGCAGTATGAAGACGGGATATATGACCTGCGGAACCATACGGAATACCTGTATGAATCAAATATGAGGATCGCCATCCCGTTTCTCGTTACCACCGGTCATTACGGCATACTTATTGACTCTGAGGCAGGCATCATATTTTCATCCGAAGGAAACAGGATAAAGTTTGACATAGACTGTGCGAAGGAACTTAAGTACTATATTTTCACCGGAGATAATATAAGTGATATCATAAGGTGTTACCATAAGATCACAGGTATGCCTTCGATGCTGCCAAGATGGGCATTCGGATATATCCAGAGCAAGGAAAGATATAAGACCGGTGCCGAACTTGAAGATATCGTTTCAACATTCCGTTCAAAGGATATCCCCATAGACTGTATAGTCCAGGACTGGTTCAGCTGGGAAGACGGGTTGTGGGGTGAGAAGAAATTCGATAAAAAACGTTATCCGGATCTTCCTTCCACGGTTAAGAAGATACATGATAAAAACGTGCATTTCATGGTCAGCATATGGCCCAACATGAGTACGGATTCGGAAAACTATGCGGAATTTGCAAAAGAGGGACTGCTGCTCCCGAATTCAAACCTCTATGATGCGTTTAACGAGGATGCAAGGGCTCTTTACTGGAAGCAGACATGTGAGGAGATAATGAGCAGCGATACGGATGCCGTATGGTGTGATAATGCCGAACCTTTCTCGGATGCCGACTGGAGCGGTGAAGATAAAAAGCCTGAAGATGAACGATACAGAGTCGTTCGGGAAATGTCGGTTCAGTCAATGGATCCGGAAAGGCTTAACTCATACGGCCTGTATCATGCGAAGGGAATATATGAAAACTGGCGAAGGGATATCCCTGAGAAAAGGGTCGTAAACCTTACCAGATCGGGATATACTGGCATACAGAAATACGGGACAATACTCTGGTCGGGAGATATCTGCGCAACTTACGATACTCTGCGCCGCCAGATCACGGAAGGCATCAAAATGGGGCTTACTGGCATGCCCTACTGGACTCTTGATATAGGCGGCTTCTTTGTTGTGGATGATAAATACGAAAACAGGGGATGCAACGATCAGTCCCATAAGCCCTTATGGTTCTGGCACGGTGATTACAATGACGGCGTCAATGACCCGGGATACTGCGAACTTTACGTAAGATGGCTTGAGTTCGGGACCTTCCTTCCCGTATTCCGTTCACACGGTACCGATACTCCGAGGGAGCCGTGGCAGTTTGGGAGTAAAGGTGATATGTTCTATGATGCCATAGTATCTCATATAAGGTTAAGATACAGGCTCATGCCCTATCTGTATTCACTGGGCGCCCTGGCACATCGTATGGGTGAACCGATGATGAGAAGCCTTCTTATCGATTTTCCGGAAGATAGGGAAGTACGCGGTATCAGTGATGAATATCTTTTGGGTCCGGCTCTGTTGGTTGCTCCTGTATATACTCCGATGTACTATGGGGCGTGCTTATCGGAAATAGAGGACTGTGAAAAAAAGAGAAAGATCTATCTGCCAAAAGGCTGCGGATGGTACGATTTTTACACCGGAAAGTATTATGAGGGTGGATGTTATATATACGCTGATGCTCCGATAGACAGGATCCCCGTATTTGTACGGGAGGGTTCGATAGTCCCGATGTCATCAGACATAGATTACGCGGATGAAAAGAACGGGATTCCCGATGTGATATATGTGTACGAAGGAAGTGACGGAGAATTTACATTGTATCTTGATAAAGGAGACGGCTATTCGTTTATAGAAGGTGAGTACTGTGATATAAAACTGTCATATTCGGAGCAGGAGCATAGATTGTCGGTATCAAAGACAGGCAGCTATCCCGTGAACGATACGTTCGGGGTTGAATATATCAAAAAACAGAAATCTTAAGAGTTGTATACCTGAACCGGAATTTTCACATAATCATTGCAATTTTTTTATTAAAGGAATTGAAGGAATTAAATCCCGCCGGGTATTTTTTAAGAAGGGTTTCTATGATATACTGAATCATAGAGACCTTTTTTTTGAACATGAGACGGATGACCGGGAATGGCCCTGCGGATCTTTTGGCAGGATGTGGGCTGAGAAAGGAGACTTGATATGAGTATTGACTTAAGTAAGATGCCTAAGCTTGGGTTTGGTTTGATGAGGCTTCCAGAGAAGGAAGGCACGATCGATCATGAACAGGTCTGCCGGATGGTGGATAAGTACATGAAGGCAGGTATGAATTATTTTGATACGGCTTACATATATCATGGCGGAAAGTCAGAAATAGCGGCAAGGGAGGCCCTTGTAAAGAGCAAACTTCCCGCATGGGAAGTCAGGGGACAGGCCGATGTTCAGCGCATATTTGACGACCAGCTTAAAAAGACAGGTGTCGACTATTTTGATCTTTATCTGCTCCATTCAGTAGAAGAAGGTTCCAATTATGAGACATATGTTAAATACGACTGCTTTAACTGGGGCATGAAGATGAAGGAAGAAGGCAGGATAAGGCATTTCGGATTCTCCTTCCATGGCAGCCCTGAGCTTCTTACCGAAGTTCTTGATGCTCATCCGGAGGTGGAATTTGTACAGATACAGCTTAATTACCTTGACAGGACAAATCCGGTGGTTCGTTCCCAGGCTCTGTATGAGATCCTCCGCGACAGAAATATCCCGATCATTGTGATGGAACCTGTAAGGGGCGGGATGCTTGCGGACCTGGGTGATGAAGTTAATTCCATGTTCAAGGCAGCGCGTCCCGATAAGTCGGTTGCTTCATGGGCACTCAGATATGTGGCATCTCTTCCGGGCGTGATGACAGTGCTCTCGGGAATGTCAAACGAAGAACAGATGGATGACAATATAGCGACATTTAAGGATTTCGAACCTGTTACCGACAAGGAGACCGAGCTGATAAATGAAGTTACAGAGAAAGTCCTGTCAATATCCCAGATAGGCTGTACCGCATGCAAATATTGCTGCGACGGATGTCCGATGAAGATAAGCAT
>ONRZ01000166.1 GCA_900320345.1 uncultured Lachnospiraceae bacterium
GTTTTGCAATGGACTTCTTGGCGAAATGAGGTCGCCTGATTTGATTACTTCATGTGAATGAATATGATTTCCATTTGCAGGATTATATTAGCATAGTGATTTTGTGATTGCAAGGAATTATTTGGGATTTTGCATATGCCACAGGGGCGGCTCTTTGGGATTATTTCGAAGTGCTTTATATAAATTCTCTCCAGTTTTACAGCCTGTTATCACAATGTTATACGTGTATTTGCTCCAAAAAAGACTGCCTCCACCACCCATATAGTTCATGGATGATTTCGGCAGCCTGTTAAATGCCATGAAGGAAGTCAACACCCGTTCCTTCAGATACGGCGTTGAAAGAATCAAACGGTGAAATCCTACAATACAGATCTTAAGATCTAATCTTCTTCAACCGCCTTCAGCTTGTCGGCTGCGGCGATCATGTCACGGACAAGTTCCTGGACTTCCGCAACGGTACGCTCATTGTTCTCGGTCGCCGAACAGGTCGTGGTCGAATGAGCGGATACCTCCTCGGTTATCGCTGATATTGTCTGTATGCTCTCAACGATCTCCTCATTTGCACTCGCAAGCCTGCCCACGATATTTGACAGTTCACCGGAATCGGTCCTTATCCTGTCCGCACTCTCTACGATCCTGTCAAAGCTCTGAGACGTTACCTCTGCAGATTCGTTCTGGATCCTGTTGCTGTCCACAAGCGAATTGATCGCAGCTACAACCTTGTTTATCTCCGAAGATATACCCTCTATGAGTTCACTGATATTTCCGGTGGCGTTCTGTGTCTGACCTGCCAGGTTGGAGATCTCGGATGCTACTACCGCAAAGCCGCGGCCAGCTTCTCCCGCTCTTGCAGCCTCAATACTCGCATTAAGAGCAAGCAGCGCGGTCTGGTCCGCAATGTTGTTTATGATCTGGATTATCGTCTCCATCTGCTGTGTCGAAGACCTTAAGCCTTCAACCTCTTCCACAACACCGTTGCCTGCCTGTTCGGAAATGGAGGCCTGGTCTATCAGCTTCCTTATGTTGTTCTGTCCTTCCTTTATCGCCTCGACGGCATCGTTAACATTTGAACCGATATTCTCTGATGCATTCGTTACATTATCTATCTGGCGCTGGATCTCTTCGGTCTTAAGCAGCTGGTTCTGGATCGACTCCGCCGAATCCGTCGAACCCGACTGGACTTCCTGCATTGCAGTCATAGTGTTACGGCTCGACTCTGCAAGTTCTTCCATCTTCTCTGTTTTCTCGCTCGAAGCATTGATGACCTTCACCTTGGCCGCATTCATCTTGGCGATGACATTATTTACAACTATGGAGAATATCGAAACGAGGATCATGATAAGAACCTCTATCTCGAGATCCGCCATGGCTCCTTCTTCCCAGTTCCTTATATTTGCAAATTTGACCGCATGGACGATCGCTATTATCGATACACCTATGGCACTTGCAACGGACAGCTGCATATCATTGTACATCGAAGTAAGCAGCACAACCGGGATCGCATATACAAAGACTAAGATGGTGTTTGTTGTGATCATACACACGATCACATAGAATATCCCGTAGCCTATCGCGATTATATGCCTTATGAACCTTGATTCCGGGTTAAGCTTATAGATGATCCAGCATGCGATCATGGGACCTAAGTCAAATATCTCGACCGGCAGAAACTTGTCCATACCCGCCTCTCCCTTGATAAGCTGGATGATATACGCAACCGATATTATCGATGTGAGTACCGTGAACAGTACCAGCGCAGTCTTATTGGCAATAGCTTCATTTGATCTTGTATCTTCCATTAAAAAATCTCCTTTCATACCGGATACTAAGAGTATAAACGATTTTTAGTCTTATGTAAACCTGATTATATTAAGGTCATCCTTCGTCGCGCACTTCCACTCATCAAGAGCGCTGCCGTCATCATCAGGACCGTTTGGATCATGATCCCTTACAAAGTCGGCAAGATAACCGGCCATCTTCCTCGCAAGATCATAATGGCGTCCCCTGTACGGACGATGACACATGCTTATCGTCTCAAACCAGAACCACAGATCACATGAATGGAACACGCCCGGGTTGTCATCTCCCGGAATATCCGGCGCGAATTCATACAGATAATACTTCTGCCTGCTGCCTGTCTTAAGCACCTGTTCTATCGTTTCATGTACCGACCGCTTTACGATATGTTCTCCCCGGAATTCGAATTCATCCGCCGTGTAACCTGTTATCACCGGGATATCCGCCTTCTTATCCTGCTCGAACAGTTCGATCGCATTGCCCTTATATCTGACACCGTCGATTATTGGCGCAACCCTCGGATGATCCTTTACCCACTCGGCGTATTTATCCCTTATATAAAATGCATCCAGCTTCCTTGCTTCTTCCAAGGATCCTGCTCCCAGGAAATCAAAGAATGCGCTTCCTCCCTTTTCCGCCTTCTCAAGCGTTATGGGCTTAAGTATGTCATCACCGTCGCCCGGGAAACGTATCATACCGCTCAATATCACCGCACCCTTTAACATACCGTAAGTATCAGGCTCCGTTATATGGTTAAGCACGCTCCCGCCGCCGGCCGACTGGCCTCCGATAGTGATATTGTCGGGGTCTCCGCCAAACGCTGCAATATTTTCATATACCCATTTAAGTCCCGCCCTCTGATCGAGCAGTCCGAAATTTGCGGGTGCATCCGGCGATTCCTTCGTTATCTCGGGATGAGCCAGGAATCCCAGGGCCGCCAGCCTGTAACCGACGCTCACCACTACCATGCCGCGTCTTGCAAGGCGTTCCCCGTTAAACTCCATCTCCGCCGTATATCCCCACTGGAAGCCTCCTCCGAATATCCAGAAAAATACCGGGAGCTTCTCATCCGTGCTGTTGGCAGGTGTCCATATGTTAAGATACAGGCAGTCCTCACTCATCGGGATGTCCTTATCCACATGCCATTCACGGCAGTACAGATCAGTGCCCACACCCGGCCTGTCCTGCACCGATATTGGGCCGAAGGTATAGGCTTCCCTTACACCCTCCCAGTCCTCGCAGGGCTGCGGTGCGCGCCATCTGTTTTTTCCCGTCGGCGGAGCCGCAAAAGGCACTCCCTTATATACCGTGACCCTCGGATCGTTTCCCGGCAGTCCGCGCAGGCGCCCGTTTTTTACCTTTGTCTCCCTTAACATACCTTCTCCTTCCGTTAAAGAAAATTATGAATATTTAAAATCATTATACCTTAATGATTTATAAATTTAAACACATATGGTATAATGAATATACAATTTATGGAAAAGAGGTGTTTGAATGAATAATTTATTATCGCAGAACGAAATAGATTCCCTGGTGGACGCGCTGAAGGCCCTTAAGGATTATTCCGGCGACAATACGGTTACCGATGACATGCTGAACAATCAGGTTGTCCTGACACAGAGCGATATCGATAAGCTGATACAGTCTCTCAGTTCAGTCAAGGATTCTCCTTTATATAAACCCGAATTAAACGTTGCCCTGTCTCAGGACGATATAGATTCACTGATCGATGCTCTTAATTCCTTTAAGGAATACGGCCAGCTCGATGAACTCAACATGGAGATCTTAAAGAACCAGTCCGTTATGTCACAGGATGAGATAGACAGCCTCATCGACAAGCTCATTTCCATCAAAGACGAATAATGGGGATCACTGTTCCTTCTTCCTGATCCCCACTACAACAAACCTTCCGTTCTTAACATGGTAGCTGCAGGTAGAGAGCGTTATGAATTCATCGCCCCAGTCTGCCTCTATGCCCATGTCGTACAATGCCCTGTCCTTCACATTTCTTACATAATAATCAAAATCCGACCTGTCGGTAAGATCCGTAAAATAATAATATCTGAACCGTCCCCTGTCATCATCCTTCTCAAGACGGTAGATGTCTTCACCGCCAAAATCATACCAAAGGTTGATATCATGAAGCGTAAGCTCCTGCGGCTCCACCACTTCGCCTTCCTCCGCCTTCTTTTCGATGCCCTCTTCCGCTATCTCCTTATCTGCCTGCTCCCTGTCCTCCTCGGTCTCTATCTCTTCCTCGGGTATCTGTGAATAGAAGGCCGCAAAAAGTTCATAATCCTTCTCTTCATAAAGGGTATCGAAATGTATGGTATGATGCTTCCTTCCATACGACTCATCCGCAAATTTCGCAAGAGAACCGAAGGCTGTACCGTCCTTCATGTTATGCCCGTAGATCAGGGTATTGTTATAACCCGGCTGCCAGTCTACCGCAATGAACAGGGTCCCCTTCGACTGATCGCTCCCGTCTATCGCCCTGTGCAGGAAAAAATTCTGGCTGCCCGGAGTATACACGACGGGATCGTCTATCTTCGAATCATCCACTTTAAGCCAGCCGGCGACATACGGATTTATCTTAAGAAGCTCCGTATATTCAGGCAGAGG
Organism: uncultured Lachnospiraceae bacterium; assembly: GCA_900320345.1. Classification (GTDB taxonomy): domain Bacteria; phylum Bacillota; class Clostridia; order Lachnospirales; family Lachnospiraceae; genus UBA2868. The sequence continues at coordinate 4,420 of ONRZ01000166.1, forward strand.
CTCCGGAGATTCTTCGGTATTATCTTCCGCTGCAGGATCTTCCGTTTCCGCTTCTTCCGCCAAAGATCCGTCTTTATCCGATCCGTCTGCTACGGAACCGCCCATATCCTCTTCTTCCATCGGGGGTTCTTCCGGTGTATTTTCAGGTTCCGTGAGCGCAGCATCCCCAGCGGCTTCCGACTCTACCGCTTCTTTACCATCCTGCTGCGTCTGTCCGGATCCTTCCCCGGATATAGGGCCCGGGATCTCGCATCCCGTCACCGTAAGGATCATAACGGCAGCGCACAGACTTATGATGAGCCTTAAACAATATCTGCTCTTTTTTCTTACTGTCTTCTTAAACAGGTCCATATCTTT
>ONRZ01000206.1 GCA_900320345.1 uncultured Lachnospiraceae bacterium
AAGGACAGGGCATATGAGGAGAAGGATAAGGCCGAAATGCTTACTGATGAAGTAAAAAGAACGCAGGATGAGATGAGGGAGAAGAAGAAGTCGCTTGCCGATGAGATAAGCCAGAACTTCGATACGCTCACCGCATCTATAGTTCAGATCGAGGAGACGAGTGCGGATAATGCCCTTCAGACATCCGGTATTTCCGATGAAATGGCGGAAGTAGAGAAGTTTGCGGCAGAGCTTAAGGAAGTGTTAAGTACGATCGAAGGGTATCTTAGCAAGCTTGAATCAAACAATACCGATGTCATTGCAATATCTTCACAGACAAATCTTCTTGCTCTTAATGCATCGATAGAGGCGGCAAGAGCGGGAGAAGCCGGAAGAGGATTTGCGGTAGTTGCAGAGGAGATCAAGAAGCTTGCCGAGGATTCCAAGACAACGGCAGATGACAGTAACAAGAACAATATGGATATCAAGGAGACAGTCGACAGACTGATCCAGGAATCGGGACAGCTTAATGAGATCGTTGAAAGGGTTAACGGACGCGCAATGAACTTGGTTGCATCGGCAGAAGAAGCAACGGCGTCGATAAGTCTTGTGAAGGATGTGACCGGACAGGTAGAGTCATCGCTTAAGCAGATACTCGAGGATTGATATTTATATAATACGGGAGTGTATAAGAATGGGAGAGGCATTGTTTAATAATAACAGCATCATCGAGTGGCTGCAGTATTTCAGCGAGCACACGGATGTTGATCTTGAACACGTCAAGATACTGGATATTACGAAGAAGAATAAGAATCTGATACCTGCATGTGAGGTGCACAGGTGTGTTCTCGTGTTTACTGAAGCAGGGCATATGGACATATTTTACCGTATGTATAATGCAGGTCTCGGCGAGTGTACCGTTATCTATAACGAAGGTTCGGATCCTGTGGGACCGATAAAACAGAATCTGGTCTCCGAGATGATCGACCGTGGGATAAATGCATCCGCAGGCATGCTGGTACTTAATCCCAAGGCCCGTTCCACGTATAAGTTCGGTATAGACAACAGTACTTTGGCCAAGGGAACCGTAAAGTATGTCGGTGAGGAGATACGTTCGGTCATCCTGTCTAAGATGCATATAGAAGAAGGCAAGAATATATGTGTCATCTCAGGAGAGTCGATAGTGGTAGAGTCTGCGATACTTGACGGTGAAGGTTCGATAATCGCGGTTGAGTATAACGGGAACGACCGTAAGGCTCTCGAAGAGAATATGGAGCAGTTCGGTATCAATAATGTGACGATCATAGATCATGTGGATGAAGAAACGATGAAGGGACTTCCGGTGCCGGATGTTACGATGCTTGTTGCATCCGCGAGCATGGAGAGGGAGATAGATACCATGCTTAAGCTAAATCCCGGAATGGAATTCGTTATATATACGCTTGATTTCAAGCTTGCGGCATCCATGATCGACTACTGCAAAAAGTTCTGTATTTCGGATCCTGATATCATACAGATATCGGTTTCGAAGGTCAACAGCAGGCACAATTATGAGCAGCAGCCTGCTCCGTGGATCATTTCATGCAAGGCGGGAGCCTGATAGTGAAAAAGGTCAGATATTTCATATATTTACATATAATACTTGCTCTTTTTTCGGTATCTGCCATTCTTTCGAAAATGGCAGCCGGAGAGAAAGCACCTAAGTTGGATCTTAGTGGAGGCGTGTCCGGTTTTCTTAACATGGATACGTCTTCATTTAAATGGATGATGTATTATGCCGGGATCCTTTTCATAATGTTCGTATATGCGATCGCATGGCAGCAGATAATAAAACGTATGCCCATAGTGACTGCTTATGCAAACAAGGCGGTTCTTGTGATCTGGGGTATCATATGGGGACTTGTCTTCTTCGGAGAGAAGATCACGGTGCCCAAGATCATTGGCGCGGTGATAATAATAGCGGGAGTATGGCTTGTTGTGACAGGAGATGAATACAGGGATGAGGAGGAGAATGAGCCATGAGTATCAGCCATGTATTTATCTACATATTCTCGGTGTTTATATCATCGGTATCACAGATCCTTTTAAAAACAAGCGCTAACAAGAAATATGAGAGCAGGATACGGGAGTATCTTAATCCGAGAGTCATAATTGCTTACGGAATATTCTTTATCGCGACTTTTGTTACGATCATCGCATATAAGGGGATACCTCTTTCGCTCGGTCCGATACTTGAGACTACGGGATATCTGTGGGTGTCATTGCTCGGATATTTTATCCTTAAGGAGAAGATAAGCAGAAGAAAGATATTGGGACTGATTGTTGTAGTTGCGGGAATAGTTGTTTCGTGCCTGTAGAGCAGATGAAAGGATTTCAAATGGACTGTATCAGGATAAGGAATCTTGAAGTATTCGGACATCACGGAGTGTACCGTGAGGAAAATAAACTGGGACAGAAGTTCATTGTATGTGCCGATCTGTACATGGATACCAGAACGGCCGGACTGAGTGATGATATCGAACAATCCGTGAACTACGGTGAAGTGTGCAAGTTGATCGATAAGCACATGAGAGAGAAGACGTTTTATCTTATAGAGGCGGCGGCAGAGGATCTGGCGAAGGCAATACTCCTTAAGTTTGACAGGATTGAGAGAGTAGAGCTGGAAGTGAAGAAACCGTGGGCTCCCATCGGGCTTCCCATCGAAGAAGTATCGGTAAAGATAGATCGGAAGTGGCACGATGCCTATATAGGTCTCGGATCAAATATGGGAGATAAGTGGGACAATATAAATGAAGCTCTAAAGAAGATGTCCCTGGATGATGATATAAAAGTCATTGAGGTGTCGACACTTATCGAAACCAGACCTTACGGATATGAGGAACAGGATGATTTCCTGAACGGAGCGGTACATATAACTACTCTTTACAGTCCCTCGGAGCTTCTTAAGTGCCTGTCTGAATTCGAGAATCTGGCAGGCCGTAAGAGAGAGATACATTGGGGACCGCGTACCCTTGATCTTGATATACTTTTCTACGATGATATCATACTTGATACAAGGGAACTTACCATACCGCATTTTGATATGATAAACAGGGACTTCGTATTGAACATCCTGTTCTTAATAAAACAGTAGCTCAGTTATACGATGAGTTTAAGAACAGAAGGGCTTAATCGCTCTTAAAAGTGAACTTGTTTGCTTTCTTCGGGATTATCTGCGGTCTGAATGCTTCCGGGCGGGGATTGCCTGTTGTACTTACACGGTACATATCCATCGGATCGCCGTAGGAATGGAAGTAGGTATAAACGGTCGTCATATTTATATTACTGTAATTACCCATCGCGATCATAACGGAATCGGAACCGTCGCTTCGCATACGCATGAGAGCCGGTGTGTCTTCGGCATTTCTCTGATAAAAGATAACATCACCGAGTATATTAAAACAGTCAACCCTGTCGGTCGTCAGGTCTTCGGTGCTGTGGTTGTCAAAAC
>ONRZ01000167.1 GCA_900320345.1 uncultured Lachnospiraceae bacterium
ATTACAAGGCTCATTAAAAGAGCCGTGATCCTTTTGTGATTCACTCCACTTATCCCCCATTCATATGAAATCCACATGCAAGTATAACAGTTAAGTTGTGCTTAAGTAATCTAAAGATCGTCGTCTCTATAAAATTTTAATGTGCCCAGGCCCATGGTGCTGTCCAGGACTTCAAGAGATGTTCCACAGCTGTTGCAGTGCTTAAGTGATGATGTTGAGACGGCACCGCAGTTAGGGCAGACTTTTCGATAACACTTCATGGAAGAGTCTGCTTTTGCAGTCAGATCTGCCTCGATCTCATTTGCCAATTCTACGGCGCATTCATAGAGAATGTTATCCCTGACAATGACGAAGATAAAACTTAAGATTGGACATAATAAAGCCAAAACACACGGTGTATAGAATACTATTTCTCTTAACGTGGTAATTTCCGCACCGGTACCCATGCCGGCGAAAAACGAAGATACGGCATTATCCAAAAATATATTCAGTACGAGAATAGCTGTATATATTGCAAGCCATACGCCCGGTTGAAGCCATATGATCCACGGCTTGCTCTTCATGACCTTTAAGACTTCCTGTCCGTTTTTCGTACCCTGTTCCGAAGCAGAAAATGCTATGCGGTAACTCTTCTCGTCGGTACCGGCCCAGGTAAAATTGCTGCCGTCTCTTTTATAGGTATACTTTCTGCTGAATACAGGCATTTCGGATGCGCCGTAACGGCGGAGTTCCGACAGTGCATACGTCCTGGGAGCCTGTATATAGCTCGGAATGATCAATAATCCTGCCACTACATAAACGGTGGCATTTATCGGGTCAAGGCCGGGGAACTCTCTGTTGTATATCCCATATGAGATCACAAAGATCGTACATGGCACCACGATCCAAAATTGGCCTAGAATTTTATAAAACACGGCACCTCGGCTCATCTGTTCCTCCGTTAATCTTACTTGCTATGAAATATTATAGCTGCAATCGGATCAAGACTCACTAGTAAATATTTTTCATGATTTAATTGTCTATACAAGTATTAAGTATACCAATTGGTCCATGGACACCATGGGATATAACAAAGCCGCGGATATCAATCCGCGGCTCTTACAATTTAGTGCCATAGCCACACTTATTCATGTTTTAAATATCAGTGTTATGCATAATCATTTAACATATCTACATCCGCATTACACTTCGGACACTTTCCGAATTTATAAAAAGTATTAAATACATTCCCACAACTCTTACAAAGAAAACTATGTGCACTATACATCTCCACCGTCTCATTAGGATCATGATGTATTAAATAACCACCTGATACACTTTCTAATTCATCCATTTTGATTTCTTTCTTCTTATCTTCTGCCATTGACTTATCCTCCTGTTAACAAATTTCTATACCCGCATTCTATCGTTCTCCTATTATGTCAGTTTTATTGAAGTGTTAATGCGGAGTAAATTAAAACAGGAATTGCTTCCTGATGCCGGTGCCGGCTGCTTCCATTGAAAAAGGAGGGGTTCACTTCAACCTCATTTTTACCGGTATAACCTGAGGTTGTACCATTCTTCGGTATCGTGCTTCTGTTCAGAAATATCTATCCACAAGATCCTTAGCTATGCGGAGACCCTCGCCGGTATACTCACGTGCTTCCTTTATGGCCTCGATCTTCCTGCCCTGACTTACGAGTTCAGCGATCTTTTCTCTCTCGGCATCAGGGATCTTATCAAGCACTTTTTCGAGATATGACTTATATCTCGGTGCGTCATTGACAAGCTCCTGTTGCTCCTTAGCAAACGCTTCGACGTCCTTTTGGTACCGCTCCGCGATCTTCTGCTGAGCTTCCTGCTTAGATGCAACCTGCTGGACTACAGGTACTCTTCCGGTCTTCTTTATAAACTCAACCATCTTACCGGCGGTGACTGCATCATTACTTCTGAGAAAATGAAGCGATAATATCTCTTCTCCTTCATAGCCGGCGAAAATAAGCTTCGGCGGTAAATTCCTTGTCTCCCTGCTGAAGTGATCATATTGGGAAACATAGCAGACTTTATCTTCCTTCTCGCCATCCTTGTATTTAACCGTGACTTTCTGTTCATCAATGATCAGGCACGATTCCTTGAAACAGAACGGCTGTCTGCCGATCAGGAACATTATCAAAAGACCGATGCCAAATGCGATCAGCGCGGCTATCCAGGCTCTGTCTCCAAGGTAAGCCCGGCCAACTCCATAAGCTATTGCTGTCGGTAATATAACCAGGTATCCCGAGAAGGTGATCATGGCTATTACCTTCAGTTTCTTTGTGTATCCGCAAGAGTAAAAGACAAGACGGTCAGCAAGATACTCGTTGGGTTTTGACGTGGTATTCTTTTGACGGGCAAACATGGCACCCGTAATTATAAGCAGTGCGAAAAAGGTCACGGAAAGCACTGTTCCCAACACATAAGCAAGCAGTTCCTCAAGGTAATACATGTCCATTATGCTTTCGATTCTCTCCTGAAAATATTAATTGACCGATACGTTTCCCTGCTTGACATTGATCTTTATAAAATCCGGATATTCATCGCCTCTTACGATCGAGACATTTTGTCCCGAAGAACATTCATCTGCGATCTTGATGGTGCCTGTCTTCACCTTGCATTCGATATTGTAGCGGCCTAAGTCCTCTATGGCATCCAGCTGAACGTTTCCGGCATTTGCATTTATCACCGTCTGATTGAGATTCGTTTTGCTGATATTTGTATTGCCTGCCTTGGTATTGATCTCGGCCTTAAGGAAAGTGCAGCCGCTGATGGTGACATTTCCCGCATCGATAACCTCCGAGAACCAGTCTGCCGTAATGCCGTCCACGCTGACATCACCGGCCCTGAGAATGATATCGAAGTAATTGAGGACAGTATCTTTGCCGAGCGTGACAGTGAGCCTGGGCTTATTGACCGCCATTATGCCGCCTCCGAAAATACCCACCGGCTTCTGCGTAACAGTAAGTACGCCGTCTGCAAATACCACATCAGGCTCAAGCTTCTTGTCGCCCGTGTATTCAATGCCCTTAAGGCCGGTGCCTTCTTCGGCAATAATGCTTACGGCACATGCCCTAAGATCCAACTTAACTGACTTGATCTCACCACTAAAACTTTCCATTTTTATGTTCTCCTTATTCCGCTTGGATTACCGTGTTGTGTCAAAAACATAGAACACTTCAGGATAGCCTTTTCGCATTATCATGAAATCCTGTTCGTGGTCTGACAGCTTCCCTCCCCAGGATTCATATACCTTGCGGGCTTTATGGTTTTCCTTCAGGACGCCAATGACAAACCTGTCGGCTTCTTTACTCTTGGCCCATTCGACAAATATATCTTTCAGCGCCGTGCCAACACCCATTCCCTGATATTCCGGGTATACATACAGCGCCACGAGATCCGCGTAATCACCTTTGAAGTAATCGTAATCTGAATCCAGTGTGCCGAACATCAGGCCTACGATCTTGCCGTCGTGTTCTGCCACGTAGGCTGTCTTCCTGTCACCCGAAAAAGTCTCTACAGTAAATTCACGGGCTCTTGATTCCACGCTTCTGTCGCGCGCATCGAAATATTCTTCCGGGAAGATATCGGCGTATGTTATGCGCCACACCCTGCTAAGGAGCGTATACCATTCATATCCGTCTTCTTTACGTAATAAGACAGCTGGCGGTTATCTTTCTCGAGGCTGTCGATATCGCTTAAGATCTCTTTTCTGCTCCTGGATACGCCGCCGAATTCGGTCGTTAACTGTTCAGCCATGTAATACACGTGGCTGATCGAATCGAGAGTTTCAACTTTCATTTTCATGGCATCGAGAAGGCCGTTGTTGTAGCATATCCTTCCAAGCATG
>ONRZ01000264.1 GCA_900320345.1 uncultured Lachnospiraceae bacterium
TCTCCTTTCCGTCATCGCCGATAAACCTGACTTTTACGGTATCCCCTCCGTTCCCTGCAAGGAATATGGGTCTCATAAAGTCTTCGTTTTCCACAGTCGGAAAAGAAGGTACAGGCCAGCCGGTCGTAACGCAGCTTACGTTTCTTAAGGCTTCATCTATATCCGTACCGTCCCAGCCGGTTATCACTGTACCGTCATGTATACCAAGAGCATATGCATCAGAATCACCTGCCGTCAGGATTGCTACTGTAACCCCGCTGTCCGTACCAATCATGGAAAAGCCGTAATCGTTTCCATACATGTTGTCATTAACACGGCTTTTGAGATCATCATCCAGGAAATAAGCGCTCAGATGACCGTCATGGAATTCATAACACAGATTCATAACAGCCTCCGCATAAGCCTCTTCGTCACCGTTCAGGTCTGCTTCAGCTGCAATGGGTATATATTTGGCGCGGAGAGCATCATAGTCGATCTGCTTATGTTCCGAGAGGATATAATGCCCCTCTATCTCATCAATGACGGCAGCCATTGACTGCTCATAATTCATGATGACGGCAGACATGGACTGCTCGTAATTCATGTGCGAATAGTTTGTAAAACGGGCATAATGGCTGATACCCATGATATATATAACGCTTAAGGAAAACGTGATGAAGTTCAGCACTCCCGTGATCACAAGGTGTCTGACCTTCTTTTCCTTACGGGCAATGATCAGTCCTGTCAACGCATATATAAATGCGGCGATCAGGAACCATCCATATCTGGAAAACCCTAACATGAAATAGCCTTTTGTATAGTTCAGAAAATAGAACACCGCGAAATGCAGAAGCGGAATAAATCCCAGGATCCTGTATACATCCGGATTTTTAGGTTTTACAAAAGCAACTGCCGCTATGAGAACAAGCAGCCAGGCTCCTGTGAATATCATGATGTATGCGGTCGGGAAATCGATGATCCTGAAGCACTCACATATCTTAAGTATCAACTCCATAATGATCTGAAAACCTCTTTACCAGTCAAATCCCGGTTCAAAACCGGTTATCTTACCAACCCATATCTTCCAGGAATTCCTTGATCTTCTTGTGGCGTTCCTTATCACCTGAGACATATTCACCGAGGTTGCACTCACCAATTATGCCGCCGTCACGAAGATAGATGATGCGGTTTGCCCTTCTGGCTGAAGTGATGTCATGTGTAACCATGACGATCGACTGGCCGGTCTTATTGATATCGGTAAGAACATCCAATACTGCCTTAACACCTGTCGAGTTAAGTGCACCTGTCGGCTCGTCTGCGAAAACAACATCAGGATCGTTTATTACCGCCCTTACCATTGCCGCACGTTGCGCTTCACCGCCTGACAGCTGTGACGGGAACTTGCCCCAGAGGTCTTCTTCAAGTCCTACACGCTTAAAGAGTTTTTCTGCCTTATCTTTTAAGGCCTTCTGCTTCTGCCCTGTCAGCATTCCCGTTGAGATCGCGTTATCCATGATACTCATGCTGTCAACAAGATGGACCTGCTGGAAAACGAAGCCGCAGTGCTTACGGCGGAATACCGCGAGCTGGTCGTCATTCATGGAAGTGATCTCTTTGCCGCTATATGAGATGCTTCCGAGAGTCGGCTTATCCATGCCTGATAAGGCATAAAGGAGAGTGGATTTGCCGGCACCGGAAGATCCCATGATAACGGTAAAATCGCCCTTATATATTTCCATGTCGAGGTTCTTTATAACGTGCTGCTGTTTTCCTCCGACGGAAAAGCTCTTTGAAAGTTTCTCTGTTTTAATGATTACTTCTTTATTCATTTTTCTTTCTCCATTCTTTATTCCGAAATAAGCTGATATGCGGATACTTTCTTCATCCTGCCCGACATGACATAAGAGATAACAAATACCAGGATCGTGACGAGCAAAACCGTTACCGGGATCACACCGGGATTTATTAGCAGGTCGGAATTCTTGATTCCGTAGCTGCTGAATATAAGGTCAAAAAGACTGTTTGTCGTAAGGCAGGAACAGATTGCGCCTAATATCGAGCCTGCGATACTTATAGGTATCAGCGACAATGCGAGCTGTGTTCTTAACTGCCTACTCGTAAAGCCTACGGCTTTCTTGATGCCGAACTCCTTTTCGCGCTTGATGAAAACAGTCTTAAGCAAAAGCCTTATGACTATGAGCACAGTAAAGATATTCAGGATTATCAGGATCAAAATAACGAGCGATACTGCAAAGACAGGCACATTATCGGTGCTTCTTTGAGTGTGATAATAGTTCTCTGTGCTCGTGCAGTAATCACCGAGAAGATCTTTCGCATCTTCCAGGAACTCATCTACCCTCTCTTCTGTTGCATCTTCAAGCCTTACTCTGACATAGGTATATCTGGGTTCTCCATCTAGTCTCTTGAATCCTTCTTCAGATATGTAGATCCTCTCACCCATACTGTAAACAGCCTGCTGAAGACCGGTGATAAGGAAAGACTCTTCCCTGTCCATA
>ONRZ01000168.1 GCA_900320345.1 uncultured Lachnospiraceae bacterium
GGAATGACCTTCTCAAGCATTACTATAACGACAACTATAGCTACTATTATTACTATTATCGGATAAATCGCCGCTTTCTTAACCATCGCCTTCAGTCTGGCGTCCTTCTCAAAGTGAGTAGCCATCCTGTCAAACGCTACATCAAGCGAACCCGAGGCCTCACCGGCCTCTACCATATGGCACAGAAGAGGCGGCATTATCTTCTGCTTCTGCATCGCTACGGTAAGACTTTCACCCTTTTCAACTTCAGTCTGAATCTCACGTATAGCCTTCTGGAGTCTCTTGTTTTCAGTCTGTTCAGACAGCATATTGAGTGAATCGATAAGCGAAACACCCGCTTGTGTCATTGACACGAACTGGCGGCAGAACACTGAATAGTCCCTGGCCTTCGGCTTGCCACCTATTTCAAAATTTATGTCTTTCGACAGGGCACTCGTCTCCCTTACCGTTACGGGAATGAGTTCCTGGCTCTTAAGCATCGCCTGCGCTTTATCTATATTATCGGCATCTATGCTGCCCTTAACTGTTGTACCCCGGCTGTTTATCGCCTCATATGCAAAATTCGGCAATTTCTATATCTCCAATCTGATGAATATTTATAGTCTTAATAACTTCAAGTCTGCATGCCCGATATTATCAGGCCATTATCTTACGGCTTAAGTAATTGTAATCCTGTGCAAAGCTGAGTGCTGTCTCTGCGCTGACCTTTCTCTGTACAAAAAGTTCATATAGAGAATCGTCCAAAGTTATCATACCTGCTTTACGGCTTGTCTGCATCATCGATGGTATCTGATATGATTTTGCCTCACGAATAAGATTTCTTATCGCTGAATTTGCTACCATTACCTCAAATGCTGCACAACGTCCGCCAACCTCTGTAGGAAGCAATGCCTGTGACACAACACATTCAAGAACTGATGCGAGCTGTACCCTTATCTGTCCCTGCTGATGCGGCGGGAATACATCTATGATACGGTCAATGGTACTTGCCGCCCCCATCGTATGCAATGTGGAGAATACCAGGTGTCCTGTCTCGGCTGCCGTTACGGCCGTACCTATCGTATCAAGGTCACGCATCTCACCGACAAGTATGATATCCGGATCCTGTCGAAGTGCTGCCCTTAACGCCGAAGCGTAACCCTTTGTATCAAGACCTATCTCTCTTTGATTAACGATTGATTTCTTACTTTTATGCAGGTACTCTATAGGGTCTTCGAGTGTTATTATATGTCCCGCATATTTACTGTTTATTACGTTAATAAGGGAAGCAAGCGTTGTTGACTTACCGCTACCAGTAGGTCCGGTAACAAGAACGAGTCCCCTCTTTTTTGTCGTTGTATTTATTACCGCCTCGGGAATCCCCAACGATTCCGGGGTCGGAATCTGGAACGGAAGCAAACGTAAGGACGCTGCATACGTTCCTCTCTGTTTGAAAACATTAAGACGAAAACGCCCTACACCTTTCAGTGAATAAGCGAAATCTACTTCGCCCAAAGTCTCGATCTTCTCACGTTGTGCGTCCGTGAGTATGGGCGTAAATGCGTCCTTTATATCATTGGGCTTTAGTACTTCATCATTTAGCTGAAGAAGTGTACCGTCAACCCTTATCATAATCGGACGGCCAACTGAGAAATGGACATCGGATGCCCTTCTCTTCATCGCAAGTTCCAATGCACTTTCAAGCTGAACCACTGTTGTCTCCTCCCACAAATGTATTTGTATCGATCACGAATCGAATGATACCCTGACCATCTCGGAAATTGAAGTTATACCTTCAAATACAAGTTTTGTTGCACTCATCCTCAAGGTATTCATGCCTTCCGACAGAGCCACTTCCTTGATTTCCTCAGCAGAAGCCTTTTTTGAGATATACGGCTTAAGTTTAGGCGTTACTTCCATTATCTCATAGACACCAATACGTCCCTTGAATCCCGTCTGGTCACATTCATCGCAGCCAACCGGTTCATATATTTCAATGTCATCTTTGTTACCCGGGATTCCAAGAAGTTCCTTCTGCTCATCAGTAGCAAGCATTTTCTTCTTGCATTTCGGGCACAAGCGCCTAACAAGTCGTTGTGCTATTATTCCGACTATCGCATCTGCCAGCAGATAAGGTTCAATGCCCATATCGATCAATCGACCTATCGAACCCGAAGTGGAATTCGTATGCAAAGTACTTACAACCAGGTGACCGGTGATCGAAGCCTGAACCGCTATACTGGCCGTCTCACCATCTCGGATCTCACCTATCATGATGATGTCCGGGTCCTGTCTGAGTATCGATCTTAATGCCGACGCAAATGTGAGTTCAGCCTTCACATTAACATGTACCTGATTTATTCCGTCTATATTAGCCTCGACAGGATCTTCTACCGTGATTATATTAACATCTTCCCTGTTTAATTCGCTTAACGCCGTATACAGTGTTGTTGATTTACCACTACCTGTAGGTCCCGTTACCAGGATTATCCCATGTGGATTGCCCAATATATGATCAAACTGCTTTAACTCGTCCGGTCTGAAACCAAGCTGGCTCTTCTCCCTGGTAAGTCCGGTTTTCGATGTAAGTCGCATAACCGTCTTCTCGCCGTATACCGTGGGAAGAACAGATACACGGATATCATACTCCTGTCCGTCGACCACTTGTGTGATACGGCCATCCTGGGGCTTACGCTTCTCTGATATATCCATACCGCCTATGATCTTGATACGAGCGGTTATCGCCGGTAACAGACTGGGGTTGTATGTCATCCTTTCATAGAGCGCTCCATCTATCCTGTATCTTATACGAACCTGATTTTCCATTGGTTCTATATGTATATCGGACGTCCTCTGGCGGACGGCCTGCTCTATCATCTGCTTGACAAGTATTACAATGGGCGAATTGTTTACATCCTCACTGTAATCTTCCTCATCGTCCCCTCCGCCAAGCAGCTTCTCCCTCTCCTTAGCATATTCATCTGCAGCCTTCTTAGTATCTGCTGACGAATAGTACTTATCTATCTGGAGCTTGATCTGCCTTGTGGTTGATACCACCGGCACTATCTGCATGTTGGTGATGATAGCAAAATCATCGATGGCATTTATATCCATCGGATCGGACATCGCCACAAACAGAACATTGGGATTCTTCTCATCTACTCCCAGTGGGATTGCCGTATACTTCTTTACTATGTCTGACTTGATGAGTTTAATGATCTTATCCGGGATCTGCAGTCCGTTTATATTGATGAACTTATAACCGAGCTGACGACTCAATGCCTGACCTATGGCTTCTTCGGTCGTTATGTTCATCTCGACCATTATCTCGCCGAGTTTCTTACCGCTACCCCTCTGTTTTTTGAGGGCTTCCTGTAACTTCTCCTCGGTAACAACATTCTGCTGTACGAGGATATCACCAAGTCTTAACTTTTTTCTTCTACCACCGCCTGACTGCTGTTCCATCAATGCCTCCGAGGTTGCATAAATTATCAAACTACATTATCCCACTATTCGTGTGATTTTGTCAAGGCAGTCGCCTGATGTGACAGCATTTTTATCGGTTTGTGACAAAACGTTTACATCATTTATATATATCGGCATATATTTTAATAGACTTTAGTATTAATTACAAGTTATATGCACTACATATTGTATATTCTTATTGCTCGTTTGTCACATAT
>ONRZ01000052.1 GCA_900320345.1 uncultured Lachnospiraceae bacterium
ACCATAAGACCGAGATAATACAGCATTACAGGACTGTATTCGCTTTCATCTCCGATGATATTAAGATACAGCAGGATAAGGATGACATAGAACATCCCAAGCATCCGCACAGTTGCTTTTTCTTCCTTGTTTATTTTCCTGAGCGGAACTATGAGCTTGTCAAGTATGGTATTTAGCACGCATGATAAGCAGATGAGCAAAAGAAGTACAAAATCCTTCCATCCCTCCCATATGCTTATAAATGTGGAAAATCTCTCATACTCCGCACTTCCGACTTCTCCCTGGAGCACAGAATATATATGATTGATTATCACGTATGCACAGGAAAAGGACATGACGGAAGTTGCAGAGATTATCATTTCGTAAAATCTCTGCACACGGTTATGCGATCGCTCGTATATTGCACGCCTGCGCTCATCTTTATGAAGTTTTGCCGTTCCTATCCGTACTCCGCCCAGGATAATAAATATGCACAGAACTACCCCCAGAAAAGCCATACCGAAGAATGTTAACTTCTCCGATGCGGTAAAGTCCGGGTTTATATATGCATCAACTGTCATTTCTAACCCCTTTAATCCCTGCTGCTTCTTCTTCCAAATATCTGCAAAAGCCTAAGGAACAGGTTTATGATATCAAGATAAATATCAAGCGCGCAGTCAACCGCATTATCAAGTGTGGGTGTATACTGCTGTGCCCTGTAAAAGTCATATCCGATATACAGACTGAATATAAGTGCCCCGATCCATGATAATGCATTAAAACCGCCGCTGAAGAAAAGACCGATCACCGAACCGATAAGCAGGGCAATAAGTCCGAAAAACAGATATCTGCCCATGGTCTCAAATACCGACGGCCACAGCATGCTTGCAGCGATCATGATCCCGGTGATACATACCGTGTATAAAAACGCCTGGCTTACTATCTCACTGTCCATCCCTCCGTATATCTGGACAGCCGTGGATACAACAAGTCCGCTCGGGACCACTACCATATTGTAGCCTATAAAGCTTACAATCGGATTGCCCGATCTTGCCGAGATCAAAGTCCCTGCAAGTGCAAGTGCAATATAGAGTATAAAGAAAATGATCGGATTGATGTATTCGTAAACATTCGGCACTGTTTTGCATAATATCAGGTTTACGACAAGCCCGTATATGACAATGCCTCCCATTATCATATTATATTTCTGTCTGTCTATAACATCATTAAGATCATAATCGGCATACAGCCTTTCAAGTTTTCTTGATTCCAAAAATCCAGCGCTTTTCTCTCTTGCCATGATGATTCCTCCTTACATTGTTTTCATTTTACCATAGAATACCAGAAAATTTTGAAAAAAATGTGTCTGCACGTAAATATCCATCGTTACAGCCTTTATTTTGCTGTCACTATGTAACGTTGTATGCGCAACATGAAAAATTTGCTCAAAACATAAAAATATATTATAAAAAATTCAAAAATGTGCGAAATTTATATGTAATTGTTTGGAACTTTGTGTTATAATAAAACATATCATAAAATACTTATACTTTTTAATCATTATAGATAGCGAGGTGGTCGTATGACATACAAGGATATTGTCGAAAGGGTAAGAGAGGTATTTGAATACGCGGACGCACGGAATATCTTTGAGCATATAGCGATCCAGATCAATGTTACGGGCGAGGGCGAAGGTATCATGTACATGGAAGTGGCGCAGCGCCAGGTAACCATCGAGCCGTATGATTACTATGACAGAGACGGTATAGTTACTATCGATTCTCATGTGCTCATGGATCTGTGTGATAAGAAATATAAGTTCAGATATGCATATGAACACGGGATGATGTCCTACCAGGGCAATGAACGCAAGCTCATGGCCTGTATGAACAATATCCAGTTACTGTAAAAATACCGGGGAATCCTCCCCGGTATTTTTATGCCAAAAAATGATCACGGCACCGCTATCTTTACTGCCTTGTTCTTTATCCCAAGTCCGACATGGTCACATTTTCCGCCATATTCTCCGTCAAGTGTCCATTCGATCGCGCGTGCGGTCTCTATCACTGCACTGCCGGCCTGATCACAGATGATCTCCGGGATATCCAGTTTCTTCGTCATAAGTGCCTGCCTTATTTTGTCAAGTTCAAATATAGTCTTCGGTGTCTTGACAAACATAAAGTCAAGCAATCCGTCATCCATTTCCGCGCCGGTGGGTATAAGTGTCGTAAGCCCTCCGACAGAAAGCGTATTTCCGGCAAATCCAAAGATAAAATCATCTTCATATTCTTTATCGTTAATGCTTATCTTTGCATGTACGGATGCCTCGTGAAAATGCTTAAGATCCATACTCTTTAATATTTCTATTAGATATGCGAGGAATCCCAGCGCATTTTTCATGTTCTGGTCCGTACTGTAACTTACCTTTGTAAACAGTCCGAATGCCGCTACATAGGAAAAGACACTGTCATTAAAAGTACCGACGTCTATCGCCTTGAATTTACCGTTTACGATCGTTTCCACGGCTTCTACCGGCGCCTTTGATATCATGAGCGACGAAGCAAAATCATTCACCGTCCCTGCCGGGATATAGCCGCAGGGTACCGTAACATTGCCTGCCATCATGCCCGCAAAATGCTCATGGAGCATTCCGTCACCGCCACTGCTTACAACTATGTCAAATTCATTTCCGTGCTTTGCTATAAAACCCTGCCCGTCTTTACTCGATAAAGTCGGATGTACGGTAATATCATATCCGGCCGAAGTAAACCTCACCAGAATATCGGAGAGCGCATTTGCTATCTCGCCTCTGCCCGAACGGGGATTATAAACAAAAAGCATTTTTTTCCTGGAACGCGGCATATACAGATCTCCCGGTTATTATTTTAACTGTTCTTCCTGGAAACCTTCAGGAGTGCAGAACGTACGGAACCCTTCGGATCCGTTATTAGAAGCCTTACAACCCAGATCACCAGCGCAAGGGCTACTACCGCAAGCCCAAGGAAAGCATCATTGAGCATATCGGCAGGAGCAGGCTCGAAGTATTCCGCTCCAAGTTCAACATATTCAAAGATAGCATCCACAAGCCACATCAGGGATGCTCCCCAGAACATAAAAACAAGTATTCCAATCTGCATATCATCATTTTTACGGTTGTACCATTTAACTGTTACAAATACAGCCGCAAACACCGATATAAGTAAAGTCATGACAGATCCTCCTAAACCGTAGTCTTCTCTGCCTCATCCGCAGACCTCTTAAGTATAGCCTCCGCTGCGACACATATACCGAACCATGCTGCCGTTACAAGAGCCGCCATTGAGACACCTACAGTCGAAATCTCATGGAGCATCTCCATTGCATCCGCCTTGTCCGACATTGCCGTAAGGAACGGGAACCAGGGTGTCACCTCGCCGTGCCATACATGTTCAAATGCAAGCAGAGCCGAACCGCCAAGGAGCATGCCGTTAAGCCATTTGAACTTACGGCTTAAGGGTATCATTGCCTTACCGGTACTGATCTTCCCCTGTTCTGCTGTATTGCTCTCTCTCTTCTCTTCTGCTTTTTCAACTGCCGTAACAACTACGGATTCTACCAAAGGTACTGTAAAACAAGCCATTTTGCCACCTCCTAAAGTCGTCTGATTGTTTATATTTTAACATGCGTGATCATAAATTTAAAGCAGTATTATCCCGGCTCTCTCAGGTAAGATTAAGCGGACCGTTTATCCCTCTCCTGTCGCTTACCCTGCGGTCCCTGCCGGAGCGTCTGTCCTTGCCCGAACGTTTGTCTTTCTTATCCTTCTTAACCTTGTACATCTTGCTGTCAGCAGCTTCTATGAATGAAAACAGGGATTTTTTCGTATCAGGCGCGATTATCGTATAACCCATACTGACACCTAAAATATAAGGCGAATATTTACCCTTCTCGTTAAAAGCCCTGATCTTTTCCTGGATCCTGTTTATCTTATCCTTAACTTCATCCGTTGATGCTGCCATACCGAACACAACAAATTCATCGCCGCCGAACCTCATCACTATGTCACCCTTCTCGGCACTTGATGAGAGGATATTTGCAAAATCGACTATATATTCGTCTCCCATCTTATGTCCCATGGTATCATTTATGACTTTCAGCCTGTCCATATCAGCAAAAATTATATATGTCTCCCTGTTGGACTTTTTGGCATTTTCAAAATCTATCTCTGCTTTGTTAAAGAAGCCGAGCCTGTTATAAAGCTTCGTAAGAGGATCATAATAGCTAAGGTCCTTGAGCCTGCTTATATAGTCTTCCTGATTGTTGTATTTCCTGGCCGATTCATACATGTTTGAGATATTATTGATGAACATGTGATACAGTTCATTCTCTGTGGCCGCAAAATAATTCGTGGTTATCATGTAGCCGAAATAAGTATCGCCGTAATGAAGTGAGGAATACACATACAGATTGCCCTCTCCGCTGTTTTGATATACATCATCGCGCCTTATGGTCCGGCTCCCGGCTTCATCCGCTTCTATGTCATAGTGATACGGGATATCCAACTCTTTTTTCTTCTCGTTATCATCAAGAATGATGCTCATGATCGGAATATTGAACTTCTTCTGGTAATCCGGAAGCATCTTATACATTTCGTCAGACGAGCGATATGCCATAAAATCCGCGCTGCAGTCGCTAACATAGCCTGCATACCTTGAATTGTCCATGGACATCTTGATACATTCACGCAGAAATTCTTCTCTCTTATAATTGTCAACCGGACAGTCCGGACAGCAGCTTGTCCCCTTTGCAAGCCGCGGGGTGATCTTGACCGTATCCCCATATCCGCGGGAAAGCAGTTCGTAAGCCGTAAAACCTATCCTGCCCTCAAAACGTTCTACGGACGTGATCGACGGCTCGTTATAAGAAGCCTGCGGGATGTGATCAAAGCCGGTTAAGATATAATCCCGCGGGATCATATATCCGTCTTCTTTCAGCCTGTAAAATACACCCATGGCACTCTGATCGTTCACACAGACGAACGCATCGGCATCCATAAGGTTATTTTTCCTGAAATAATCATACGCCTTATATCCGCTGTCAACATAATAATTGCCATGGTATATGCGCTCCCTGCCAAGTTCAAGCCCATGCCTCCACAGGACCTTGATACATGCATTGAGCCTGTACTGCGCGTCGATACTGTCGGTGGGTCCTCCCACAAAATTTATCTTCTTTACGTTATGATCAGAGACCAGGTGTTCCACAAGCTCTTCCATCGCTTCTTCGTTGCAGCTTGTGATATTGATAAAATCTTTATCGAAACTGTCGATCGAAACGCAGGGTTTATCGGTGGATTTTAACTTATTTACCAGCTGGCTCCTTATATAGGGATTATAAAACGCGCTTGCGTACAGGATAAACCCGTCAAAAACGCTAAGATCCATGCGCCTTATGTATTCGTATTCACCCAGATCGAATTTCTCGTCATTGGAAACATAAAAAGAAAACAGATGCAGTTCATCATTATGCATCCTGCATTGCTCATAGATCCCGCGTATGATCTCCCGCTGGGTATATATGTAGATCTGACCGACAAAAAGTGCTATTTTCATCAGATTATAAATCTCCGCAACAAATTTACTATTATACTACCACTAACCAGATTTTTTCTCAATTGATGCGCGCTTTGTTTTCAATGCAAAACCGTATCTTCTATATACCGTCTTCTCCACATTGACTGAAATGGCTTTGCTGACTTTTTAAGTCAATTTCCCGGATTGCGCTTCCAGCCTGCATTTATCTTTGCATCTATCTCCTCAAAACTTTTAAGTCCGCTCAGAGCATCGTATGCAGATACACAGCAGGCTCCTGTCGCAGCTGCGTATGTAACACATTTTTGCAGGGAGTATCCGTTGATCATCCCGGTCAAAAATGCTGCCGCGCTGGTATCTCCGGCGCCCGTTCCGGACAATATC
This sequence comes from uncultured Lachnospiraceae bacterium, assembly GCA_900320345.1. Classification (GTDB taxonomy): domain Bacteria; phylum Bacillota; class Clostridia; order Lachnospirales; family Lachnospiraceae; genus UBA2868. The sequence goes on from ONRZ01000052.1 coordinate 5,934, forward strand.
TTATCCGGCACAAAACTTCTCTCAAATCCGCTCTTATCAGCCCACTCATCCGGATCCAGCTCAAGCCCGCCTGCGATCTTAGTTATTGAAGCCTTATCCGCACTGCAGTAATACATTCCCGGTGCACCGCATTTTATCAGGACTATCCGGGCTCCCATTTCAATGCACATCCGGGCGAGCGGCTCCACATCCTCCCTTATATCGATCATATCCGTGAAATCCCTGCCCATGCTCCGCTCACAGATCACGTCATATCTCTTCCTGTCAAGCATGATCATAAGCTCTTCGACACTCGGCACAAAGATATCCACATACGGGAGTGTCCTCTTAAGTATCGTACTCCAGTCTGCCCTTCCGGCATCGGTGCCCGCATCCACGGCAGCCATATCAAGGCTCGTTGCGGTCCCCGTTTCTTTGACCAGACGCATGATCTTTACAAGTTCGTCCCCGTCATTTTCATACATACGCTTCATTATGGGCGGATAGCCAAAATGGAACAGGGCGGCCTCTTTTATCGCATCCATCGGAAGATCATCCGCACAGAAAGTATCATTCGCACCGGGATTATGAAGAAAGATCCTGTCGACCCCCGGTATCGCAAGCACGATTGAATATGAAGTACAATCACCCGGACTTCTTATAAGCCCGTCCGAAGCGCCGTACTTTTCCGTTATTGAAACTATCATGTCTCCGAAGGAATCATCACCGATCTTACCGGCCAGGGTCACGTCGGCTCCAAGGAATTTCATGGCAAGTCCGGTATTGGCGACCGAACCCCCGGTATGTATGTCAGCATCACCCACAGTTATCATCCACCCCGGTATCAGTATGTCCTGTACCTTTGATGATTCCTGCGCCGGGATCGCCGGCGTGATATCCAGACAGATATGACCTGCCGCAACCACTTTTTTGTTCATCCCATCCTCCAACTTTTATTTTTTACATATATATAATAAGGAAGAAACTCCGTCACCTCTCCAGTATATACCCCTCTATATCAAGCGCGCTTTCATCCGCCGCTTTCCCGGTAACCGTATCATACTGAAGATACATATCCACTATATAAAGATCCATGTGATCATTGATCCTGTATTTTCTCTTACCGGACAGATCATAGTCATAAAGTCTGTCCCTCTTTACTTTACAGTCATCTCCTATCACTTTCATGAGCATTCCCAGATCGACGGTCTGATCAAGCTCTTCCGTATCATCCTGTCCGGCATAGTAAATGATCCGGTACTGATTTCCCCTTTCCCTTTCACACCTTAAAACCCTATACATCTTTTTGTAGCCGGAAATATCCATGGGCTCACGGTCTTCCTTTGTATCTATATATACAATATCCTTGTCGGCCGCGTCATATTCATCATATTCGGTCATCTCATTAAGCTGTTTGTCGCTAAAATGCTCCGAGAGCGCAAACTTACCCTTATATCCCGCACTCTTTACTTCATAATATGCGCTTTTTACGGCGCTCTTTTGTGCATCGTTTAGATCACCCTTTGACATCATCTGCTCCATCCTCTTTATCTGGGAAGCTATGACCACATCTTCACAGGAGATCCGAGGAGCAACAAGAACAAGCGGCGCTATTATCATAAATACGAACAAAAGCCACGAGACCGACTGTTTCACTCCCGCAAGACGGATAATATACAAAAGGAAGTATATTACTTCGACTGTCATGAACACCACGGCATAATATCTCTCGGATGTGAACCCGTAAGCGCTGATCCGGATTCCCATACTCCAGCCCTGAAGCGCGATAAACGGGATAAATATAAACGGCAGGATCTTCGTGAAACGACGGGCCTTTTCACTGTTCATGCCATGCATTATGGTCCATATCGGCACACCTGTCGAAAACAGGAAAGTAAGTATTCCAAATACCTGATTTGACGGTACGGTATCCGTCGCAAAAATCTTGACGATGTAAATATATATTATCGCAAATGCGATGATCAGCATCGGCTGCAGCACATAATATACACATACGCGTGCAAATTTGCCCGGTTCCTCGTTTTTGCCTGATATCGCCTTAAGACACATTGCCGTAAAGATCCCGCCCGCCAGGAACAGTTCGAGCTGTGCAAGAAAATCATCCGTATCAAAGATAAGCTCATTAAAGATAAATACTATTATCGCAAGTCCCGCCGCAAACAAACCGTAAATGACCCCGGCCTTTATAAGAGCAAAGAACGCCCTTGTGCAGTACACTTCAAAATCATCCTCAAGCCGTCTGAATATATGATATATGGAAAGACCGACCATAAAAACGCCGTAAATGATGAGTATCTTATACGTTATCTCAATGGCAATATCATTATCGATGCCAAAGATCACATCATCCTTGGCGGTAAGGATGAATACGAAGACAGCAGCTATCGCCGAAGATAAAATATAGCCCGTCCATCTTACCGACGGCTTTTCCATAAACATCTCCTCATATAATAACACTTGTAATGCAAGTATGAGGCAAAATGCTATTATCCTGAATATCAGATCATCAAATCTGTCGGGAAAGATCTTATCATTAATATTAAGTGCGCCGATAAGCGCTGCCATCATGACAGAAAAAAGTGTCAGGGGATAATTCTTAAAAGTCTCACCTATACTGTTTACGATCCCGGCAAGAGTTCTTCCAATGCGCCCCTTCCTGCCTGTTTCCGGATCGTCTGCCGGGCTTTTTGTTTCATCCTTTTTTGCGGCATTCTCTATCGCCTCTGTTCCCACGTTATCTGATGTACTCTCCGCAGCAGCCTGATCCACAGCTTCGTCTGTATTAATGTTTTCATTTACATTTTCTTCCATAACCCATCTCCCATATCGTTCAAAATGAACCCTGAAGTCTGTATTTATATACATTCTTTTGGTATTTGTTATAATTTTACGATATTTTAAGGCTTATTGTAAATACAAGTTTTATAGTCTATAATCAAAACATGATACAGAAAACATATCAGTTTAACAGCATAGAGGAAATGCACGAGGGCGTATCCGCCATCTGCGGCACACAGGAATATAAGACTGCCAAAGATAAGGTATTGCTTGCATGGGTGCAGACGTGGGACCGGGACGGATTTGCCTTATTTAAACAGGAAATATTCGATTCCTTCCATGAATGTACGACGATCGGCACCAACCACTTTGGGAGCAGCGACATATTAAACGGCAGGATAGACGGAACAAGCGGAGAATACGGCATTACCCTGTCTTTTCTTTATTTTGAAAAATCGGGGGCATCTCTTCTTGATATAGATCCGGGAAACAGGGAAGAGGAACGTCAGGGACGGGAATTGCGTGAATTCCTGGAAACGATCCCCAATGTAAAGGGCATATATCTTATCCCGCCGGATTATTTTTGCTCCACCGAGATCATACTTGCCGCGCTGAACGGGGTTGCCGATATCCCTGTTTTCGGTATAAAGACATCTCTTCTTCCCGAATATCAGAACTTTGGATTCTCTGCCGGCGGCAGTCTTAAAGGGTCCCGCCTGTTTGCGCTTATCTTCCACGGAGAAAAGCTTAACATAAGGATCCGTTATAACTTAGGATGGACTCCGGTCGGAAAAATAATGACTGTTACCAAAGAAGAAAATCCGTTTTTTGTCGACGAGATTGACGATAAACCCGCTTCTGATGTTTATAACAGATATCTTGGTCTTAGGAACGACCAGATCATCCCCGAGAACCTTAGTGAGTTTCCGCTCATCATACAAAGAGGCGATATGGAGATCTCGCGTATTGGTATCGCAGGTCCGAAAGACGGTCAGCTTTTGTTCGGAGCCCCGGTATATCCGGGCGATAAGATCCGCTTAAGTTACGGTAATCCCGATGATCTGCTGTACGAGGTCATTGAAGACTGCATCGAGATAGCCGATTTTAAACCACAGGCCGGTCTCCTTATTGCCTGTTCCAACAGGATAATGCTGCTTAAGGAGCGGGAACGCGAGGAGATCGATTATTACAGGAAATTCATGTACAGCGCTCTTGTTTCGGTCGCATTCAGGGAGGAAGATGCCGAAAACACAAGTCCCTGTGATATGCTCAGCTATTTTGACAGTGATGAGCAAAAAGACAACGCCATAGTTCCCTTTTCAGACAGGATGTCCCGATTCTTTAAGGAAATGTCCAACGATCTTCTTTCGGCAGCCAGAGAAGCCGAGGCGGCCAACAAGGCAAAATCCGCCTTTTATTCAACCGTCTCACACGAGATACGTACTCCGCTCAATTCAATACTCGGTATGAACGAAATGATCCGGAGGGAGAGCCACGAAAAGGAAATCCTCGATTATGCGGAGACCATCAGTAATTCAGGTAAAATGCTCCTTTCTCTCATAAACGATATTCTGGACGCCGAAAAGATAGCCGCCGGGAAAATGCAGATCGTTCCGGTCTCTTACGATATAAACAAGACGATCAAGGAACTCACGGATATGGTATCTGTATCCGCAAGATCCAAGGGACTTGTGCTGAAACTTGAAAAAGATGATGATCTTCCGTCCGTCCTTATCGGCGACGAAACAAGGCTCAGGCAATGCACCCTTAATCTTCAGGGACCGTCTATTTCAAGGCCGGAACCGAGCCCGTGGATGATGATCATGTAAAACTGACCATAAGCGTACGCGATACCGGTATCGGCATCAAGCCCGAAGATATCGAGAAGCTCATTATGCCCTTTGAACGTGTGGACCAGTCAAGAAACCGCAACATAGAGGGGACCGGACTGGGACTTAATATCGTCAAGAACCTGCTCGAACTCATGGGCTCATCCCTAAAGATAGAGAGCACTTACGGTGAAGGCTCAGAATTCTCATTCAGTGTTATGCAGAAAGTGGGAAAATCCTCAGTCTCTGCGGAGAACAATAATGACACGGCAGCCGATGCCAAAACCGGACCTTTTACGGCCCCCGATGCATCTGTCCTTATAGTCGATGACACACCATCAAATATAAAGATCATGTCGCTGCTCCTTAAGAACAGCCTGATAAACACTGATGGCGCAGTAAACGGAAAAACCGCCATTTTACTGTGTGAGAAGAAAAAATACGACCTGATCTTCATAGATCACATGATGCCTGAAATGGACGGGATCGAGACCCTTCGGAAAATCCGGTCGGATCCCGAAAACATAAATTCCGGTTCCGTATTCGTTATGCTTACAGCAAACGACGAGGCCGGCATGAAGGAAATGTACATAAAGGAAGGTTTCGATGACTATATGAGTAAGCCCATAGATGTGACTGAGCTCGATTCGATCCTCCGAAAATATTTAAGCAAATAACACTTGTTATACAACCCTCCGTCCATGATCTTATGGACGGAGGGTTATTTTTCTTACTCAAAATCTATATTTATGCCGCCGCTTGTAGTCTCTGCGTTTAACTCCTTGCTTCCGCTGTCCGATTCCGTCAGATTATTGCCGCCCGAAGTCGTTTTGGAACTTATCTTATAATCCGATCTGTTTCCCTTTATCGTACCCTTAATGCCTCCGCTCGTATTCTTAAGGTTTATATTCCCTTCGGCGCTTAAGCTGTCAAACTTAATGCTCCCGCTTGAATTCTTAATATCTATATCCCCTTCGGCGCTAAGGTTGTCGATCCTGATGCCTCCGCTGTTTCCCTTGACCTTCAGATCGCCTCCCGAAGTCACATTTTCAAATTTGACAGAACCCGATGTATTTCCGACAGTCATATCGGATCCGGAGGTGACATTTTCAAGCCTTATTCCTCCGCTGCTATTCTCAACACTGATGGCATCGCCGGTAACATTGTGGAGTTTCATCGAACCGCTTGTATTTTCGGCAATGATATCTGCCGCGGTGACATCGTTTATTTCCATGCCGCCGCTTGAAGTATGAAGATCAAGCTTTCCGTTATATTCCTTCGGCAGCGTGATCACTGTTGACTTGTCGGTAAAATCGATCTCAAAGAAATGGAAACCCTTATTACTGTTCCTGGTAACGGTAAGTGTTCCTCCGTTTTCATCGATATCGTAAAGTTCCTCGTTCTTCCTGTCAAAATACGTTACCGTGACTTTATCAACATCGCCCGAGCATACAGTCAGATGATCGGAACTCTCATCTACCTTAATGCTGTCAATATCCCCCTTACATTCATACGTTTTTTTCTCATAATGATTATTCTTTGAATTGAACCCCGCCAGATTCCTTCCTGCGAGAAAATATCCTGCCGCTACGAACATGATACCCAGCACTACCAGTGATGCTCCTATGATCAATATATTTTTCATTTTTTTCTCCTGTTCTGAATTTATTATCCCTTTTCTATACAAATGCACTCTTTATTTTCCTGAATACCCATTTGATGATTTCTATCATTCCCTTAGTGGCAAGAAGGATCGGCTTCCATAACAGAAGGCACAGCCCCGCAAGCAAAAGTGCGCATCCCCACATCGCCACAGCGGCTGCAAACGGGATCTGGCCGAATATAACGGCAAATCCGCCAAAGAAACATGCCACAGCCGATATCCCAAAGGCAAACTCCACCGCATATATGGAAATAACGATCGCCCACAGCGAAATATACAGTGAAAAAACTACAGCCAGAAAGGCGATCGTAAGCGGGAACCATACCGGGAAACCCACAATGGCAAGGGCTATCCATAACCCGCCCTTCGACCTCTCGTTTGCCTTTTCCCTACTTTCCTTAACCTTATCAAGCATCAGTGCCGGAAGCGGCCTGTCCAGCTTAGCCTGAGCCACCACATGGTCTATATCCTCCATTGCGGCAACCGCTTCTTCCTCACTCATCCCGTCTTCCATCCTGTCTGCGATCATTTCCTCGTAGAACTCGATCATGCCGTCGGCATTAGGGATCTCATTTTCTTTAAGCCGGGTTCTTAACACACTTATATATTCGTCTCTAAGCATTGCTCTCTCTCCTTGGATATATATTGGTAAATCTTTACAACTTCCTCCCATTCGTTCATAAGTTCCGTTATATGATCGCGGCCGGCTCCCGTGATCTTATAATACTTACGCAGGCGTCCATTGTGTTCCCGGGAAAAAACCGTTAGCATCTGTGCCGCTTCAAGACGCTTTAAGATCGGGTACAGCGTCGATTCCGTGATGGTTAAAAACTCGTTAATGTCCTTGACCATCTGATATCCGTACGACTCGCCCTTTTCAAGCACCGCCAGCACACATGCATCCAGGATCCCTCTCCTGAATTGTGATTCCATAGATACCGTTCCTCCTGACATATTTGTTAAATAACAGCTATTTTTATATTATCGCGGTCCGTATACGCAAATTTGCATGCTATGTCTTGCAATATACCCGCCGTCACGTAATACTATATATTGCATAGTATTATATGTCAAGTAGTATTTTGATCTTTTCTCATAATTTTTCCCTGATAACAAAAAACCGCCCCGGGCAGAATATCAAACCCTGGCGGTATAAAAATATTGTGCCGGTCAGTTAAGACCGGGATGCATCCCTCACGTATCCGGTGCATTGTTGTACTTCCCACCGTTTCTTATCATATCGGCAATGGCGAGAAAACTTTCGGTTTTGACTATCGCAAGACCCTGTCCCTCATCTCCGAGCACAACAAGCTGATCTCCCGGCGATATATCAAACAGCTTTCTTGCCTTTGCCGGGATTACGATCTGGCCCTTATCACCCACCGTCACCACACCAAACATATGCTTACCCTTAGGCGGCACAGCAAGTCCCATATTATCCTCGGGTTCAAAATTGGCAAGATCATCGAGGGACACCCCGAACAGTTCCGCGAGTATCCTGCATTTGTCAAGGTCAGGTATGGTCTCGCCTGCCTCCCACTTTGCAACGGCCTGCCTTGACACACCTACCTTTTCGGCAATATCTTCCTGTGTCAGGCGCCTTATTTTTCGCATCTGAATGAGATTATCACTAAACATCTGTATTATCCTGCTCTTTCCTATTTAATACGATTCATCTTTTTCTTCATATCATCTTTTGTTATGCCAAGGACTGCCCACCTGTATCCCGGGATCTTCGCTATGATCGCATATAAGAGATAACCGCACGCAAATCCCATTACAAGGCTTAAAATATAGCAGACAGGCGCAGGCAGAATATGCGGTTTTGCAAAAAACAGCGCGACAGATGATATCCCAAGATAATGGAATACATATAACCCGAAGCTCTTCCTGCTCATCCACGAAGTGAACGGGGTGCTGAAATTGCCGTATTTTGCCATGCCGGCAAGCATCGCAAGCGTTCCGAAATAAGCACAGGCGGCAAAGAAGGGACCCCTGTTTACCGGTTTATCGGCAAAGTTTTGTCCACCCAGGATAAGAAAATAGCGTACAGCAAACGATATGCAGAGCACTGCGGCAATTATGATCAGAGCAGGCGCATATTTCTTTAACTTCTCCATAACCTCTTCATTTGAGAAAACGTAATATCCAAGGATAAAGAACACAAAATAAAACGCAAATCTGTACACAGATATCATTGGCGCGTTAAGTACCTGTGCCGCACCCCATATCGGGAAGTAAAAAAGTACTGTCATCCATAAAGGAGTTTTCGATCCGGTCTCCAAAAGACGCCCTTTTTCTATCTTCCTTACCCAAACAAGGACTATGCTGTAGATCCAGAGCAGATGTATGAACCAGAGGACTCCGCTCCCCGTTGCAACCATTATAAGAAAGATCACGGGCTTTGGAACGCCGGCCGAAGCAAGCCCGTCAATTCCATTTCCCAAACTCATGCTTATGTATCCCTGAATGAACTGAAACGCAAAAAGACCTATGGTTGACGGTACCAGGAGCTTCATTGTCCTGCTCTTTACAAATTCCTTATCCGTATGGCCTTCAAGATACAGCCTTGAACTTATCCCCGCAACAACGAACAATACCGGCATAAACCATGGATATACAAGATACTGGTAGATATCATAGTACTGTATTTCAAGGTTTGTGATCCTGCCCAATCCCCCCGGTACCCCTTCACTGTTATACATATAGAATACATGATAGATCACAACAAGAACAACGGTGATCCATCTGATGTTGTCAAGATAGTGTTTTCTCATACATATCCCACCTTTGCAATTATTTTTAACATAATGATAAACCGGATACGGAAGTCTGTCTATAAACAAAAACGAACATTTCTGCATAGAAAATGTTCGTTTTAGTTGCGATCACGTCTTTATACTCAATGAAATGTAACAAGGACCGTCAATCCTGAGGTATAAGTTCACTCACAACAGCCGAAACTATTATCATTCCCGCTCC
>ONRZ01000173.1 GCA_900320345.1 uncultured Lachnospiraceae bacterium
AAAACGAAACGATCCGGCCCACAACATCTCCGGCCTTCTCATCATCGGACATATCGCCGTCCTCGGGCTGGAAAAATGCGACCACTTCCTTCCCGTGAAGGTCTATATGCTCTCCGTTTTCATCCACAAGCCTGCCCTTTGAAACATTCGAGAACGGATATAACTTATGGGCATCAACAAAGAGCGAGAAATCATCAAATACAAGATAAAGTCCCTTGCCGTCGACAAAGCCGTCGATGATACCATGGAAGTTGTTGATGGTCATATCGTAAGGTATGATATGTATATTATCCGGCACAACCGAAAGACCCACCGTTGTTCCTGGCTTGTAATGATCCAGACAGTGGACCTCCATCTCGTATTGTCCGCACTGTACGAACGTTATATAAAACGTGCCCTTGAAATCGGCACTCGTGACCTCACCGGTAAGCTGGCCTTCACCCGGCTTTACCACGACCACATCCTCGGGACGTATCACGGCTTCGATCTTCTTGCCCTGTTCGTAATCATCAACACACTCAAACTCAGCCCCGGGGACGTATCACGGCTTCGATCTTCTTGCCCTGTTCGTAATCATCAACACACTCAAACTCAGCCCCGGCAAAATTAGCCTTCATCTTCCCGGTCATAACACCGTTGAAGATATTACTCTCACCGATAAAATCGGCCACGAAGACATTTGCCGGCTCATTGTATATCTCTTCCGGAGTACCCACCTGCTGAACCTTACCGTCCGCCATGACAACGACCTTGTCGGACATGGTAAGTGCCTCCTCCTGATCATGAGTCACAAAAATAAATGTGATCCCGAGACGCTTATGCATGTTCTTAAGTTCAAGCTGCATCTCCTTGCGCATCTTGTAATCAAGCGCACTTAAAGGCTCATCAAGCAGAAGGACCCGCGGCTCGTTTACTACTGCCCTCGCTATCGCGATACGCTGCTGCTGTCCACCCGAAAGCGTAGTCACGCTGCGCTTCTCAAAGCCCTCAAGATCAACAAGTTCGAGCACTTCCTTTACCTTTTTGTCAGTCTCTTCCCTGGACAGATTCTGAAGTTTAAGCCCGAAGGCGATATTATCGTAAACATTAAGGTGCGGAAAAAGAGCATACTTCTGGAATACCGTATTTACCGGCCGCTCGTTAGGAGGAAGTGCCGAAATATCGCTGCCGTCAAGCAGTATCTCTCCCGATGTGGGTTTGTCAAATCCGCCTATCATCCTGAGGATCGTAGTCTTACCGCAGCCCGAAGGTCCGAGCAGCGTGACAAACTCTCCTTCATTTATGTCAAGGCTCAGATCCTCTATGACATACGTCTTTCCGTCATATGTCTTCTTTACGTCCGTAAGCCTTATTATCGTTTTAGCCTCACTCATCCTCTAACCTCCAGCTTTATATTTTCGAAATCCGCAAACCGTCTTATTCTGATATGGATCCCCGGGGATCAATAAGAAAGCCTCAGGATATCATAGATCTTATCCCACATTATCCATCTGCCGCCAAGCTTTACCACCGTAAACTCGCATCTGTCCGTCTCCGATACGGGGCCGTCGTCCTTCGAGCCCGTAACATTCTGCGTGCAGTACAGATGATATCCTTTTGTTATCCTGGCATTCTCAAGCACCGAAGTAACATCGATGACCGCCATTGTAAGATCTCCGCTGTCCGACCTTACAAAAGATGAATTGTTTATATCCCGTATTATACCAGAAAAATCATTGGAAAGACTCAAAATTTCATAACGGTTGAGCGGTACTATGCTGTCAATGTGAACGGAATATTTAAAGTCGTCACCATAGCGCTCACGGTTCTCCTCGTATTCTTCCTCGCTCTTTATGACAGTCCCGTTCAGTCTGTCGACATAAGTATCATCCGTGTCCCTTAATATCTGTCTTAATTTTCTTAACCGCCGTTCAGCCAGTCCGTTCCCGTAAGCATAACTCAATTCCTCGCCGTCATAACCCGGACTGTTCAGGTATTCCTCGTAAACAGACACCGGAACACGGTAATTGTTCTTTGCTCCCGAGACTGCCGCCACTGCCACTACTATGAGCACCGCAGCGGATACGCTTAAGATGATGATATGCTTATGGAGCTTTGTCAGCTTCTTTCGCCGTTTTATTCGGATGCGTGTCCTTTCGGTAACGACACGCTCCACTCCGTCATCCTCATCGTCCGCATAGCGGTTGAGTTCCTCGAGCAGCTCCTGTGCGGCATCTTCATCCGCGGGTTCGTTATTCTTTTTCTTCTCATCAAGAATGATGACTTTCTTGATGTTTTCATTATCTGCCATCTGTTACACTCTCATTTTACGATGATGACTGCCATATATCCCCAGTCATCCGGTATTTCCGATGCACTGTACGCGGTCCTTTCATCGCTTAATCCGCAATTGAGGACTCCGTAGACCCTGCATCCTGTTTCTTCTTCATATCCGATAAGGCGCTCCTTAAGTGCCGCAAGCCTTTTACCGCTCTTCATGAACACCTTTGTCCCGACCAGTTTAAGTGCATCTTCAACATCCGCACTGCCCGGAATGATATGTATCGTTTCACTGTTCTCCCCGAGTGAGATACCAAGCCTGTCGGCCGCTGCGCAAAACGAAGTCACCCCTCCGATACGCTCGGTCTCATATCCCGCCTCACTGAGAATGAGCGCAATATAATCAAGGGTTGAATACACAGACGGATCGCCTATCGTGAGGAAAACGGCATTCCTGCCTTCATCAAGCACAGCGGCGGTCTTATCCGCCACTCTTTTGTGAAAATCCTTAAGTTCTTCCCTGTCCATGCTCATGGGAAAAGGTTCGAAAATGCACTCCTTGCCTTCAAGAGCCACTACCTGTTCCGCTATTTTGTATGCCCTGCATTTATCCTTATCCGATGCCGGAAGTATCAGTACATCTGCCTCTTCTATCGCTCTTATCGCCTTAAGTGTCATAAGTTCCGGATCACCCGGTCCTACCCCGGCGCCCGTGAATCTTCCTTTTGCCATGATCTCTCCCAAATCCGTTTCCATCCTCTTACTCACATGGAATACAGCAGTGCGTTTACTATGGCAGCCGCCACTGTGCTGCCTCCCTTACGTCCCCTGGCCACAATGTACGGACACGGCAGCTCCGTTATCAGTTCCTTTGCTTCAACGACGTTCACAAAACCTACCGGGACCGCTATGATCCCCTTGGGCTTAAGGATCCCGTCAAGTACAAGTTCATGCAGCCTTATCAGCGCAGTCGGTGCATTCCCTATCGCAAATACGGTATCTTTCATAAGCTCCGCCGCCTTGTCCATGCTAAGGGATGCCCGTGTTTTTCCCGTACGCCTTGACTCCTTCGCGATATCCTCATCCGACATGAAGCAGAAAATATCGCCGCCGAAACCGCCAAGTATCTTCCTGTTGATACCGGCCTTTGCCATCTGTGTATCTGTCACGATACATGCGCCGCCGCGTATCGCTTCCTTCATAAGCCTTACCGCATCATCGGAAAAGCGCAGATTATGCGCATAATCAAAATCCGCCGTCGTATGTATCGCACGTTTTACAACGGCAGAGATCTCATCATCAAGCAGGATACCCATCCCGGCAAGTTCCTCCCCGATGATCTCCATGCTCTTTTTTTCTATTTCATCAGGCTTAAGATCCCTATACGGCAATTCCTTCATCGTATTTTCATCATCCTGTATATCTTATCAATATCCATGCTCTCACGCAGTATACCGGCAAGCCTGTCATACTGCTCCTGCCTGTACTCAAGATACGATCCCCTGTTCTTCTTATCCCTTACTATACCCCTGCGCTCATACAGCATATCTATCAGTGCTTCCCTGAGGTCCGTGTCATCAAATATACCGTGGATATAGGTCCCTATGCAGCTTCCTTCCACACATCCTTCCATGACGGGCACTGTTTCACCGGTCCCATCCGCGTTTGTTATGTAAACCTGTGTAAAACAGGAGGGCTCTTCCTTAAGATACGTGCTTCTGCCCATGTGTATCTCATATCCGGTAAAATGCCTGTCCGATATCGCTTCAAATCCATGGGACAGTTTACATGTCCTGCCCTGTACCTGTATCGTTTTCTTGTCCTTCTCAAACACGGTATCCAC
>ONRZ01000030.1 GCA_900320345.1 uncultured Lachnospiraceae bacterium
GCTTCCTTGTAGGTCTTGCCTATGCTCATGACTTCACCTACCGCACGCATCTGTGTACCAAGCTTATCCTCTGCTCCCTTGAACTTCTCAAACGCCCAGCGGGCATACTTTATAACGATGTAATCGCCGTCAGGCTTGTAATTATCGAGCGTACCGTATTTTCCGCACGGTATGTCCTTAAGATCGAGTCCTGCCGCAAGCATCGCCGATACAAGTGCGATCGGGAAGCCTGTTGCCTTCGAAGCAAGCGCCGAAGATCTTGATGTACGGGGATTTATCTCTATAACGATTATCCTTCCGGTCTCGGTGTTCCTTGCAAACTGTACGTTGGTTCCGCCTATGACCTGGATCTTGTCTACTATCTTGTATGCCTGGCGCTGTAATTCCTCCTGCACATCCTCGGGTATCGTGAGCATCGGAGCCGAGCAGAACGAATCACCTGTATGTACTCCGAGGGGATCTATGTTCTCGATAAAGCATACGGTTATCATCTTACCGGTAGCATCCCTTACAACCTCAAGCTCGAGTTCCTCCCAGCCAAGTACCGATTCCTCTACAAGGACCTGTCCTACAAGTGAAGCCTGAAGTCCGCGCTCACATACCGTCTTAAGCTCTTCGACATTGTATACGAGTCCGCCGCCTGCTCCGCCCATTGTGTAGGCAGGACGTAAAACCACGGGATATCCCAGCTTATCTGCTATCTTAAGTGCATCATCTACTGAATATGCGACTTCCGAGCGCGCCATCTCGATACCGAGTTCATTCATCGTATTCTTGAACTCTATCCTGTCCTCGCCCCTCTCGATCGCATCAACCTGAACACCTATGACCTTCACGCCGTATTTATCAAGGACACCTGCCTTGTATAATTCAGAGCAAAGATTAAGACCGGTCTGTCCACCCAGATTAGGCAGTAATCCGTCCGGTCTTTCCTTCTCGATTATCTGTGTAAGCCTCTCTACATTAAGCGGCTCAATATATGTAACATCCGCCGTCTCCGGATCTGTCATTATCGTTGCGGGATTGGAATTAACGAGAACGATATCATACCCGAGCTTCTTAAGAGCCTTGCATGCCTGAGTCCCGGAATAGTCAAATTCACACGCCTGTCCGATAATGATTGGGCCGGAGCCTATTATCAGTATTTTATGGATGTCTTCTCTTTTCTTCATAGTGTTCTCCTGTTTTCTTTATATAATTTCGGATCGTTCCGTGAGTCACAAGACCTTCAAACATGAATTATAACAAAAAAGCGCCCGGGATAAAATACCCGAGCGCTAAAAATATCTACTAATATTTTATTACTTAACTACGTCGTCATCATCAAATTTGTCACCGCACTGAGGGCAGAACTTCGGGGGATTGCTCTTATCCTCCGGCTCCCATCCGCACTTGTCGCACTTATATACGGGTGCTCCGGCCGGCTTCTTGGCTCCGCAGTTGCTGCAGAACTTACCCTTGTTGACAGTACCGCATGTGCAGGTCCAGCCTTCTTCGCTCGGCTGAGGTGCTCCGCACTCGCTGCAGAACTTGCCCGTATTGCCGGTCTTGCCGCATGCGCATGTCCAGCCGCCCTGCGCCGGTGCTGCAGCTGCCGGTGCTGCCTGCTGTTGCTGTGCTGCCATTGCATATAACGAAGCAGCGTTTGCGCCGCCTGCCTGCTGTGCCATGTTCATTCCGGCAAATGCCATCATCGGGCCTGCGCTCGTATTGCTGGCTGCTGCCTTCATTGCATCTGCCTGTGCTGCCGTAAGTGCTGCGGCACCCATCGATGCATCCTTCATTGTAGCCGTTCTCTGAAGATCCTTGATCATCTTCTCGTCTTCGGGAGATGCGGTAACCGAATTAACACCGAAGGATACAACCTCGATACCCCTTAATTCTCCCCACTTCTTGGAAAGAACGTCATTGAGAGCATCTGCCATTTCCGTTGTATGGCCGGGAAGTGCACTGTAGCGGATACCCATCTCGGATATCTTCGCAAATGCAGGCTGAAGAGCTGTCATAAGCTCTGACTTTAACTGTCCGTCGATCTCCTCCCTGTTATATTCGCTTGAAACATTTCCGCATACGTTCGTATAGAAAAGGATAGGATCCACTATCCTGTATGAATATTCGCCGTGGCAGCGGATAGATATATCAACGTCAAGATTGATGTTTTTGTCAACAACCCTGAAAGGCACCGGATTTACCGTTCCGTACTTATTGCCGATTATCTCCTTGGTGTTGATGTAATAAACTCTCTGATCCTTGGCTGTATCACCGCCGAAGGTAAGTCTCTTGCCTATCTGTGCAAAAGTATCCTTGATGCTCTGTCCGAGATTGCCGTAGAAGATACTGGGCTCGGTAGACTCATCATATACAAACTCGCCGGGATCCGCACAAAGCTCAACAACCTTGCCCTGATCCACGATGATCATGCACTGTCCTTCATTAACGGCAACGATTGAACCGTTGCTTATGATATTCTCATCACCCTTGGTATTTGAGCTGTGTGACTTGTTGACACGCTTGGCTCCCTTAACAACCAGCACCTCAGGACTCAGAGCCTCACAGTAAAAATAATCACGCCATGAATCCGCCAGTGCACTTGAAGCAGCACCCATTGCAGCTGAAATCAATCCCATTTGAAATTCCCTCCTAAATTATAATTTGTAAACTTCCGTACGGGACTATGCCCGAACATATATATGATAACATATTTCAACACAGATTTAAAGATAAATCAGCACCCTTTGAACGAGAACCTGAAAGTCATCTTCTTACTCCAGTCAAGCAGATATTCAGGATGTGTCATGGCTCCCCAGGTATCATCTCCCGCTATTCCCATCCTTGCAAGTGCCGGCCTTACGACCGTGTAATGTATGTTTGGAAGTTCGTATGCGTGAGCGGCGTTTTCGATCTCATGAGGAGTGTACGGAAGCACGCTTAAGCTCATTTGATCGGCACCAAACCTTAATCCGTGGCCGTTATCATCATAAACATAAGCATATCTTACGCCCTCATGATTGCCGCATTCCTGCGGTACCAGATAACCGGGCATATTGTTTACCTCACTCTCGAATACTGACAGCTTAGCTCCCCTTACCCTGTCAGAATAAGTTTCTTCAGGACCGTATCCGTACCATTTTACCCTGTGGAAATCCGCATCCATCTTAAACATCATTCCAAATTCGGGCATATCCGCAAGTTCCTTTACCGGATCGTAGGAAAGTTCCGTCTCGACCGTACCGTCCTTAAAGACGGAATATGTGACAAAGCATTCACTCTCCGGCGTTGTCGGCATATTGTAGTGGCATCTTACGATCACCCTGTCATCCTTCTCCTCATATGATGTCACGGGTGCGTATGCAAACGGATCCTCCTCATCCCTGCCCCTCTTCCTTACATTTGCATAGAGGCTTGCGATCTTCCACTGCGAATATCTGTACTGCATAAGATTGCCTGTATCATTGGCTGTGGGCGCCCTCCAGAAATTGGGACGCGGTATACTCTTAAGCATCTGTCTTCCGCCGTATTTATATGATATGAGTTCTCCTGTCCTTTTGGAAAACAGCACCTCGAAGTTATCGCCCTTGACACCTATGTTGTTATATCCCCTTATCACCCTGAAGTTCGCATCACTTAAATCCCTGGTATTGCCGGCTCCGTTTTCGTCAACATACTTACCGTATATCTTCTGCCCGAATGCCATCTCATGATCGGCAGGCGCATATATCCTGTTGTCCTTAAGCCTGAAGGAAACCGTGAGAACATACTCACCCGGCAGCGCCGGTATCTCAAACGGGATATCATACACACCTTTTTCAAGAGGAGCAACGTTTGTCTCAAGTTCGCTGCTGTTGATCATCTCCCCTTCCTTCTCAAGAAGGACAACGCATCTTAGTTCACCGGTATCTGTAAACAGATATTTATTGATGATCTCTATCTTATCATCATCGGTTATATTGATCCTAATACCCTGGTAATTATACTTGACTGCCTGCATCTTCGGCGACGGCTCACGGTCTGGAGCATAAACTATACCGTTCCCGCTGAACTCACCGTCATTCGGTCTGTCGTCAAAATCACCGCCATACGCCTGAAATTCCTTACCGTACCTGTCCTTCTTCGTGATCGACTGGTCTATATAATCCCAGATGAAGCCTCCCTGGAACTGTGGCTCCGTCTCTGTCATATCCGTGTATTTATGCATGGCTCCGGTGGAATTACCCATCGAATGCATGTATTCGCACATTATGAAAGGCTTGCTGCGGTCATTATTTATGAATTCGGCAACTTTAGCCGCAGGCGTATACATCTGGCTCTCTATATCCGAAGTATCATTGTATGTCCTGTCATGGAAGATACTCTCATAATGTATCGGCCTTGTGGGATCGAGTTCCTTAAGATGGCACGACATATCATAGATCACTTTTCCGCCCCTTGATTCATTTCCGAGCGACCATATCAGAACACTCGGGTGATTCTTATTGTGCTCATATAACGAATCTATCCTTGAGATGAGGGAAGGCTCCCATTCCATGCGGTCTCCGGGTACTACTTCATCCACGGACATATCACCGTAAAACAGGGGATCCCACGATCCGTGTGTCTCCATGTTATTTTCTGCGATCACATAGATACCGAGCTCATCACACAGTTCGTAGAACCTCGGATCGTTCGGATAATGGCTGGTACGTATGGCATTTATGTTGTTCGCCTTCATCGTAGTGATGTCCGTAACCATGTCCATATAATCCGGGACACGTCCGCTGCTGCAGCTGAACTCATGGCGGTTGACACCGTTAAAGACAATGCGCCTGCCGTTTATCTCCATGATACCGTTCCTTATCTTAAACTCACGTATCCCGACCTTTAACGGAACTATCTGAACGGGCTTGCCTTCATCATCCAGCACCTCTATGAGGAGCGGATACAGAAATGGTTTCTCCGCACTCCACAACTTCGGCGAATCCACCTCCATCGATACCGAAGCCTTCTTATCAAGTACTACCGACTTCGTCATCATGAGTGCATCTTCCGAATAAATATTCAGTGCATCGTTCCTGCCTCTTATTATCGGTCTCATGAGGCTTAAGCGTATCTTGAAATTCCCGTTCCCCTTAAGGCTTACGTTTATATCGGCCTTGCCGTAATCTTCCTTAAGTGAGGTCAGGATCTTCACATCATCTATATGTCTTACGGGCAGCGTAAATAAATAAACGTCACGGAATATCCCGAAGAATCTGAAGAAATCCTGATCCTCGGTAATGCTTCCCGACGTCCATTTATAAACCTGTACCGCAAGCTTATTTCGTCCCTCTGAAATATAACTGCTAAGATCAAATTCATGCAGGTCGAAGCTGTCCTCGCTGTAACCTACGTAATTCCCGTTGAGCCATACGGCATAACCGGACTCGACACCGCCGAAAGCGATATACACACTGTTCTTATCAAACGTTTCCGGCAGCGTGAAATACGTGACATAAGAAGCGTATGCATTATACTTCTTCGGCACCTCTCCTATACGGCATTCTTCATGACCGTCCCACGGATACTGGGTGTTTACATACTGAGGCCTGCTGTATCCCTGCATCTGAATATGCCCGGGTACCCTGATGTCATCCCAGCCGCTGCTGTCATGATCCGGGAGCATGAAATCGCCCGGCGCTTCCGAAAGATCGGCTGAATACCTGAACTTCCAGATGCCGTTTAAGCTCTTTACGAAACTGCTCCTCTTGTTAAGGCATTCACTCACATTCCTGTAGAAAAGATGGTCGGAATGCGGCGGAACACAGTTGTCCGAGAAAAACTCCGGATCAAAAATCTTACTAACATCAAATCTGTCCATATGCCCCTCCCTTATTCATTAAAATACTTCGATATACCCGCAAGTATCCCGGTCTCACGGCTCCTTCTGCTCCTGCCGCTCCTCTCAGGCTGCAACTGGGCGGAAAATTCCGTTTTGGCGGCGGTATAGCATTCCTTCTCATATCTTCTGAACATGTTCATTATCTTAACGTTCTTACGCAGCCTGACATATTCCTGATCGTATCTTGCATAGTAAGCATCATACTTGCCGCGTATAAGCTTTCTGAACCGTTCGTCACTTTCAAAATCATCACATAAAATCTTAACATGGGTATACAGAACAAAAAAATCGGACTGCCTGTAAACCACGCCGAATTTCCCGGGCTTGCACAGTTTTAACGTCTCATATGAGCTTCTTGCATCATTGCATATACAGTATATCTTCCCAAGCTGAAAATTGACCCATGTTGCATAATCGGAATCAGGATCGAGCGATTCCGACAGCTTATAATACAGTTCATAAGCCTTCTGGTACTCACCCGAAATAAGCAGATCAAGAGCTCTTGACATTGAATCGTTAAGCGAGATGCTGTCAGTATTCTTAAGGAAGGCCGGCCTTACGAGACGTATGTCATGATAACGGTTCCTGGCAAGTTCGATCGCATTTTTCTCATCAGCCTCAACGACGAGTATCTCATCGATATCGTCCGATTTCATAGGCAGTGCCATAAGATGTTCGCTGAACTTCTTGTGCCCTACCACAAGGCAGGTCTCCTCATATGCTTCGAACTCTCCCGCAACCTCCGATGCCGCTCTCTCGATCTCGCGCATATGGTTCATCGCATAAGAGCGGTCAAGACAGCCCCTGTAGTATGTCCGAAGTTCCTTCTCGAAATGCTTCATCCTGACATCCAAAAGCGCATGTCCTATATGTATGTAAAAATCGTTCTCATCTTCTATAAAATCCAGATTACAGTGATAATACATCGATACGGCACGGTCGTAATCACCCAGGAAATAATAACTCTCGGCCAGACAGAAGGCGCTCTCCGTGTAAACCCTCTGACTGTAATTGCTGTACCGTATGACTCTCTCATACTGTTCTATCGCGCGTTCCAACTGATCCGTCTGTCTGAAATATCTGGCATCGTACAGCCATTCATCAACGCTCATTCCCGCAGCCTTGAGCGCATCATCCTCCATGATCTGCGCTACGGCCGTCTCAAAAGTGATGACCTCGTCACTCCTCATCACAGCCATCTTATCCATATCCCACAGGATCCTGAGTCCGTATCCCGCAAGGATCCGGTTGATATCGGCTTCGGACTGCTCAAACTGAGCAAAGGATTCAAAGGGATCGATCCCGTACCACTGGCGGATCGCATTGTTGGCCATCCTTATGATCGCAGCTTCTGCGGATTCGGCCGAAAACCAGTACAGCGTCTCATCCTCGAGATCGAAATGCCTGTACGGGTTATCGTCACTTATCTCCTTGGTTCTTAAATTCCATACGACCGAAACATTGGTCCCGAAGATGATGAGCCTGTCTCCGTCCAGAAGATATCTCGTACAGGGATTTATGGAAGGTTCCGCTTTGGCGGCTGTCCTGTACATACGTATATCCAGTTGTTTGTACAGTTCAAAAAAGATCATCCCTTCTCCCTTAATTGATCGTAACCTGATGCGTTAAGCGGTAATGCTTGTCGGTCAGTTCCTCAACGAGCAGGTTCATATGATACGAAGCCGCTCCGATATCGGCAAGAGCCTGATCCATGTACCCTTCAACATATTCCTTGTTACTGTATTTGGAATAGATCTCCTGCACCAGCTCCTCATTTGCTATAAAATTCTCAAACGCGTAATCTCCTGCGCCCCTTTCAACTATCTGATCGTGACAGTTCTGATAATAAGCCTCAAGATCATTTATAAGAGCATCCTCGGAGACTCCGAGTTCTTCAAGGGAACGCATCCTGTATTCCTCCTGCGCTACGGCATTTTCAGACACCGCACCGGGATCTGCACCCTCTCCCGAAGCCGCCATATCAGGTATGTTTGATACCTCTACTGTCTTCCCTTTATAGATTATTCCCTGGAGTTTTCCCGTTAATCCCGGGTTATATGCACATACGATTATAAATATGGTAAGCAGCACAAATATGCCCGCCAGAACATATAATATCTTTCTGAAAACCTTCATATCAGCCACCTTTGTTCTTTATTATTGATATGATAATATATTAATTCTTTTTTGTCATTGGTTTTAAGTATTTTTTAGAGTATAATAAAACAATAATAACTGTGATGATGCCGGCAACGGCTCATCCGCGGAGGTATCTATGGTCAAACGTATATTTTCACTCATAATAGCGGCACTTCTTATAAGTATGTATGTGCTCACTCTCGTTTTCGGACTTATGCAGGATCCGATAACCACCAAACTGCTGGTAGCATCGGTTTCCGCCACAATATTAGTTCCCGTTGTACTCTACGCATATCAGCGGATCTACAGCATCGTCAAAGGTGACAAGGAAGAGAAGGAAAACGAGAAACAGTAGTATCTACTTTGCATTCTCCGATGCATATTCGGAATAAGACATCCCCGTATGCTTCTTAAAGCATCTCCCGAAATAGTTTGGATCCGGTATCCCGACTTCGGCTGCTGTACGATACATCTTCATATTTGACTTTGCAAGCCTGATCGCCTTATTCATCCGAAGCTCCGTAAGATATTCGACAAAATTCTTACCCGTTTCCTGCTTGAACTTCCTTGACAGATAACTCGAACTGAATCCGAAATGCTTCGCCGCGAAAGCAAGGTTGAGTGTTGAATCAGTGAAATTCTCCTCTATATATTTACGGATCTTCTCCATGCTGTCGGGCTCTTCCTCTATATCCGTTTCGGTATCGGCTCTGTCGTCATCGGTATAGTCTTCATGCTTCCTGTCAAGCCTGTCCTTCGCCCTTATAAGGACCTTGCCGACTTCTTCCCTTACCATGGGTTTGAGCATATATTCAAACACCGGAAGGCTTACGCATTTTCTCGCATATTCAAATTCATCAAAGGCAGTCATTATGATTATTATAAGATCCGGATATCTGTCCGTCACAGTCTCCGTGAACTCAATACCGTTCATGAAAGGCATCGATATATCAACGAATACCAGATCCGGCTTATAATCATCTATAACATTGATAGCCTCGATACCGCTGGCAGCTTCTCCCACGACCTCCATGTTGTAATCTTCCCAGCGTATGCCTGCACGCATCAGCTTACGGGCCGATTCCTCATCATCTATTATCATTACCCTGTATGATCTGCTCATCTTCTCTCCCTGTGTTCAAAGGTCTTGATATCAACATCTCTATTTCAGTATATTCGCCGATCTCACTTCTTATGCTCACGGCATCTTTGTTACCGCAATATACTCTCAGCCGCTTTATCGTCGCCCTTAATCCGAAGCTTTCATTTAACGGCTCTTCCTTGTCATCGCCCGACCCGATATCGAGCAGTTTCTCTATCTTCTCACGCGACATACCAACGCCCGTATCCCTTACGGTAAGATGCAGGACTCCTCTCTCAAGGCGGCTGCATATTTTTATAGTCCCCTTCTCACCGGTCAGACGTATGCCGTGATATATACTGTTCTCAACCAGCGGCTGAAGGATGAGTTTGGGCACTATGAACCTTAAGGTATCTTCCGGAATGTCATAAACATCTTCAATTATATCACCATATCTTAATTTCTGCAGTGACAGATAGTCCTTCACTATCTTAACTTCAAGTTCCAGAGGGATCTCTCTTGAACCCTTATTCAGGAAATTCCTGTAAAAACTCCCCAGCGTTTCAAGAGCATTATGCACATTGTCAGCTCCTGCGTCAAGCGCCAGAAAACCTATGGTCTCAAGTGAATTATACAGAAAATGCGGCTTGATCTGCTCCTGCAGCACTCTCATCTCCGCATCCCTCAGCGAATGTTCCTTATCAACAAGCGTTGTGATAAGCTCCTCTACATGAACGATCAGATTATTGTAGCCTTCCTTGAGCATATCAAGTTCACGGTAGGCAACCTCCATATCGATCTGCTCCAAGGTTCCGGCCTCTCTGTTTTTCTCCATTATCGCCGACAGATCGTAAACGGGACGGGTCAGGTTCTTTGTCACGAAGGTTGCGACCGCAAATACTACTATGATGAAAAACACCATCAGGAAGATCATGACATACAAAAGTCCGTACGGTATACCTTCCGAACCGTACGGTGACAGCCGCATTATTATCACAGGAACATCACCGACGCTGCAGCATGAAAAAAGCATCCTGCCCTCATCCGCATCAAAGTTCGTATGTTCCGGACTGTTCCCCGGCATCTTTCCGGGATAATACTTTTCCAGATTTTCATTTCCCGCTATATATGTACCGTCATTGCCTGCTATGCATATATTCCTGTAATTAAGCTTACCGAGCATCCTCTCGAATACGTCGGCTGAAATGTTCATGAGCATTATACCCGTGCGTTTCTGGGTAAGTACATCATTTATCTCGCGCGCTATGGTTACTACCGGCCTGCCGTCCTTACGTCTTAACGCTCCGTTCCCGTTTATCGAAAGCACTGCCCTTCCCCTCGCTTCAAGGATGGGCTCTCTCCATCTTTCATCCTGTATCAGTTCACGGTCATATTCGTATGATGTCCTGTCGGTCGTCATCATTATCATATCATCCCTGAATATCACGACAGAATCCGCTCCGCCCGTAACATACAGGATATCAAGCACACCGAACCTTGCATCATTTATCATTCCCATGTCTACCTTATCGGCATCGGCTCTTAAGAATTCCACGAGTCTGTCATCGGTTATGATAAGCCTTGATACTTCGGTAAAATTCTCCATGCTCGATTCTATACTGTCGGACAGTGTCCTCAGCACACCCTCTGACTCGCTTATCTCATATGCCTTTCTTTCATTACTTATAATGGAATAAATAGAAAAGATAAAAGCTGCTATAACAAGAAATATAAGAACTATGATCAGGCTTTTAAGGCTTCCCGAAAGACTTTTTTTGCTGTTTTTTGGCATTCCCTTTACATTCATGCGGCTTATCCTTAAGTTTTCTTCACAGTAAAGAATACCATTTTTTTTGATTTATGCAAATAAAGGCCCGGCAATTTGATGCCGGACCTTTAATATGGTCGTTTCCTATATGACTGTTTAAGTTTAACCCTTTACCGCACCTGCGATGAAGGAATCCTGAATCTTCCTGCACAGGAAGATATATACTATCAGTGTCGGGAAGGTAGCTATTACAAGAGCCGCACCGATCGGACCCCAGTCCGTCGTATACGCACCCGACAGAGCCTTGATACCTACGGGAAGTGTCCTGTGTGCCGAATCGGAAATAAATACGTTCGCAAACATGAACTCATTCCAGCACTGAAGGAATGCATAGATACCGATCGTTGCATATGCGGGCTTCAACAGCGGAACGATTATCCTTCCAAACGTTCCCCACAATCCGCATCCGTCTATCCTTGCCGCCTCATCAAGATCGTAAGGTATATCAACCATGAAACCTGTACAGATCAGGATCGACATAGACAGCGTAAATGCCGAATACGGTATAATAAGCGTTGAATAATGGTTGAGCCAGTGGAGCTTCGAAAGTATTACATATACGGGAACTATGGATGCCTGGAGCGGTATCGTAAGTCCCAGCATGAAAAATGAATTTGTGAAGTTCGCACCCTTCCATTTTATACGCGTGATCGCATATGTTGCCATCATTGCTGCCGCAAGTGAAATGAATATCGAAACAGTCGTAACAAGGACCGAATTCACAAAATACAGTCCCATGTTTCCTGTATTCATGGCTGAAACATAGTTGGAAAACAGCCATTCCTTGGGAAGTCCCACAACATTTTCACCGAATATCTCCTCATTGGATTTAAGCGAAAAAGTGAACATGAAATAAATAGGGAAAATATTTATAAATGCCCAGATCACAAGGAGGATATATACAAGTACCTTAACGGCGGGATTAGATTTTTTTAATGTATAACGTTCTTCTAACTGCACCTTTTTCTCCTCCTTAATATTCTTTTTCCTTAAATGCCGCGGTTATCGCAAGTGCGAACGCGAAGCACAGGATGATAAGCATAACGGATATAGTGGAACCCATTCCGTACCTGTTCCTTAAGAACAGCATATCTTCGAGCAAAGTACTCGGAACCTCGGTCTTATGTGTAGGACCGGCATTCGTGATGATACGTACAAGGTCGTAAGTCTTGAGTGAACCGGTAACCGCGAAGATAACGGAAGTCCTTATGATGGGCTTGATCACAGGTATTACAACATATCTGTCAACCTGCCAGTTTGTAGCGCCGTCAAGCATTGCCGCCTCACGAAGATCGGGTGAAACACCCTTGACACCGGCATACATGAGCAGCATATGATAGCCTACATACTGCCATATTGTCGGAACAACTACCGAGCCAAGCGCTGTCTTGGGATCTCCTACCCATATACGCTGCCAGTCTACAAGCCCGAGTGCTGCGAGTGCCCTGTTCAGGATACCGTAATCCGGATTGTATATCTTAAGCCATAACTGACCGATAACAACCGTAGATATGAGCACCGGCATGAAATAAACCGTAAGGAAAAATCTCTCTCCCTTATACTTCCGTCCAAGCAGCAAAGCAAGGAGCAGAGAAAAAGGAAGCTGTACAAATACAGAGAAGAATGCGATTATAAGGGCATTCTTAAGAGATGTCATCCAGTTGATCGATCCGCTCGTGAACAGATCCTTGTAATTCTTAAATCCGATAAATGTTCCCGGTGAGAAACCGTTCCACTTCTGCAGACTTCTGTACAGAGATACAGCAATGGGAGCGATAAGTATACCCACAAAGAGCAATATAGCCGGAAGCAGGAAAAGGAAAATATCAAGTCCCTTCTTAAAGTCTGTCTTTCTCTTGATTGTCTTATTATCAGCCATATCAAATACCTTCCACATTATAAATTGACCCTTCCCACAAACCTTCCTTTAAAGAAGAAGTGGGAAGGGTCATTATTTTAATTTCCTATCCTATAAGGATACTGGTATTACCTAAGATCGCTTGCAAGACCCTCGATGAAGCCTGCACCGTCGATTGCTGAACCGTAAACCTGGTCAACATATGAAAGATATACCTGAGCGTCATCAGCTGTCATAGCTGTGTCACCGAACAGTACCATTGAATCTGCGTTAGCAACGATCTCTGATACAGTCTGGGTAAGAGGATTTACTGAACTTGTGTCACCGTAAGGTGTCCAAGCAGGAAGTCCGCAGCCATCAAGATAACCATAGTGGCAGATGAGCTTACCAAGCTCCATAGCGTAATCAGCTGCTCTCTCAGCATTAGGTGATGAAGCTGCAACTGCAAGAGTATCTGAAGGACCACCGATGAGCTGGCCAAGCTTTGACTTGCTGGAATCGATTACAGGGAACTCTGCAACCTTAACCTTATCCTTGAACTCGTCGTTTCCTGCGAAGTCAGCGCAGTTCCATGTACCATTCATGTAGAATGCATACTTGCCTGCCATGAAGTTAGCCTTAACTTCGTCGTTTGTAAGACCGATACCTGCGGGATCGAAGTATTCCTTCTTGATCATTTCCTGGAAAGTATCAACTGCCTTTGCAATACCCTGGTTGTTCCATGTAGCACCGTTAACGAATACGTTGTTGAGCTCTTCAGCACCGATTGACTTCTCGATGATTGACTCAAGGTACTCGGTTACACACCATGTCTCCTTACCTGCACATCCGAAAGGAGTGATGCCCTTAGCCTTAAGATCGTCACAGCACTTGATGAAATCTTCGTATGTTCCGGGAATCTCATCATAGCCGGCTTCCTTAAGAAGATCCATGTTAGCGAACAGACCAACGATGTTCATTGTAAGCGGAACACCGTAGTGCTTGCCTTCGTATGTTGAGTTACCAAGCATAACTACAGGAAGCTCATCCTTGTAGTTCTGGCGAAGTCACCAAGGAATGCACATGACCATGTGAAGAAGATGTCAGGCATTTCATCTGCTGAAACAGCAGCTTTGATCTTGGTCTTGTAAGACTCATTCTCGAATGCTTCCCAGTTAAGAGTAACTTCGGGATGTGCAGCCTGCATATCAGCTATAGCTGCTTCGTAAGAATGACGGTTTGAATCACTCTCTGTAGCGATACACCACATATTGAGAGTAATAGGCTCGCTTGAAGCCTCCTCTGCTGCAGGTGCTTCTTCCTCAGCTGCGGGAGCCTCAGCCTCTTCCTGTGCCGGAGCCTCCTCCTCTGCTGCGGGTGCCTCGGGTGCCGGAGCGGGAGCTTCAGCAGCAGCGCCGCCGCAAGCGCAGAGTGACAGAGCCATTACGCCTGCAAGTACCATAGAAATCACACGTTTCTTCATAACTTACCTCCTTAAATAAATTAAAAGTTTCTATCGTAAAGCGGATATCCGCCTTCGACCGTGATTATTTGCCCGTGTTCGCCGGGATCGTTGTCTGGCCCTTCTCATTTGTCTTCTCTCCCGAGTGGACCATCGGCCAGGGATACTCAATGGTAAGTTCATCACCATTAAGATCGTAATAGAGTATGCAGTCCTGTAAAGGATCCGAGTACATCAGCTTGATAGTGCCTTCATCTTCCTTGGCATTGTAATGTCCGTAAAAGTATCCGTCCTCGTCAAACTGTCCGTCCTTGGTGAACCTGAACATGTTGCGGCCGTTCTCATGAACCCACTTGCCTGCAAGACCGCTTCCGGGTTCCTCGGGATCCCTTCTGTAAACGGATGTCTCATATAAGAGCATCCTGTCGCCATCAATTACATACCGGAGCTTAAGCGTATTTCCCTGCTTGTCGGTCAGGGTATAATGTGTATCGTCTGAACTGTATGTATATTCCGCATCCTTATAAACAGCCTTACCGTTGTCGTAGAGGACAAACACGTCAACATCCGGTTCATGTGAATATGCCCACTTCTCTGCTACGGCCTTCCCGCATCCCGGAAAAAGTGCCAGTGTAAGAGCTGCTGTAAGTATTATCACGGAACTTCTTAACCTTTTCATTCCATTCCGCCTTCTTCTTAATCAATCACAAATACCAATATAGAGCATTATTTTTACTTAGTGAATGGAAATAGTTGACATGATTAAGCATTATTTTTACTTTTTATTCACATTTTGTACATATGTTAAAAATTTGGTAACATTTTTTTGTGCATCACTGATACAAAAAAGCAAAACACCCTGCCGTATATCGGCAAGGTGTCCAAACGATATGCAGGAAAAGAGACTTGAACTCTCATGGTATTGCTACCACACGGACCTGAACCGTGCGCGTCTGCCAATTCCGCCATTCCTGCGTAAATACATATGAGCGCCCGTTTCAAGGCGCTCATATATATTACCTAAATAAAGTTCCTTTGTCAAGTAACACTGTTGAAGAGAATACCCGAGGTGTCCACACTTCCGTACAGACCGCCTGCGCTGTATCCGCCCAGTGCCTTGGCTTCCTGAGATATCTCCGATGCAGCCTTCGCATAATCAGGCTTAGCAGCCTCTTCCGTCTTCTTCGTATCGGTCGCGGTTTCAGCTGTCTTCTTCGTATCCGAAGCCTTATCCTTCTCAGTCACCTTGGACGTGTCTGTTTCGGATGCCTGCTTGCCGTAATACGACTTCGCCAGCTTGAAATAACTTCCGTTCTTAAGGCTTGCATAATCGGCATAAAAGTTCGCACTCAGCGAATTATTGCTCTTACCCGATATGTCAAACATGTTCGACGAACCCGATGAAGACCTGTTCATTGAATTGAACAGAGTGCTGTAATCATTCGTCTGCATCCTGAGATATGCGCTGTCAAGCCTTGATAAACCTGCCATACACATCACTCCTTTGATAAATGAGATCCGACAGTTCCATCTGTCACCTTTACCTACTTATCTGATAATATACTACCACACCTTAAGGCCTGTTTCAATAATTAATATGCTCATTTTAGGATTTATCCTTGACATTCAAAGATACTTCCTATAAAATACAATTTGTTGCGAAACGGGGTGTGGCTCAGTTTGGTTAGAGCGCCATCTTAGGGAGGTGGAGGCCGCTGGTTCGAATCCAGTCACTCCGATACAGGTTCTCGGGTATTCCCGGGAACTTTTTTATTTTACAAATACACTCAAATCCTGTATTGTATTTTGTAACTTATTCATCCGGATCAGCAAAAATCACACGGCATTTTGGGCCTGTTCCGAATAGTTGCAAGTACGCTTAATATAAATGGGGTGAAGATCATGCAATCCGTAACTGACGCAAACAATAATCTTAACAATATCAATATAAATACAGCCGGACATGAATCAAACAGCACGATCAAAAAACGGCTTCCCGGTCTTGATCTGGTAAGGTCCACGGCCGCTCTCTTCGTTGTATCCGTACATTTTTTCTTCAACTGCGGATATTACAGCACTCCGCTGAATGACAGGGTGACTTTCATGATGACCGTGATGCGCTGGCTCTTCTTATGCTGCGTGCCGCTCTACATGATGCTCACAGGATATTTCAAGTGCAACAAGGAACTTAACAGACAGCATTACTTAAGCCTTATACCCGTGTTCGCGGCATATTTCATCATTTCGACGATAAAGATCTTTGTGGGTAACTATTATTACGGCAAGGTATACGGTATAAAGGAAGCACTTTCGTCATTCGGCAATTACACGATCGCCTGGTATGTCGGCTTCTACTTCTCGCTAATGGCCATAGCGCCCTTCCTTAACAGACTGTGGCACTCTTTAAGGAACAAAAAGGAGCAGCATATCCTCCTTATCTCTCTTGCATGCATAACGACGCTCTACCCCGTTGTTTCATTGTTTTCGGCTTCAAATACGGATATATGCTCTACCCTCTTCTCTATTATTTCCTTGGCTGCTACATAAGGGAGAACAAGCCGCATTTTAATAAACTCATCCTGTTTTTGGTCATCATCGCGATGGTGTTCATTAATGCCGGCATATCGTATAAGTACGCTGCAGGCGGCAATTTCATCTGGGGGATACTCGGAACGGTCGACTGCGGATATAATTGCATAACGGTTGCTATTTGTTCAACGGCCATCTTCCTTTTCCTCTATGACTTCGATATAAAGAGCAAGACCGCGGGATTTATCCTGGAAAGGATATCCGCGGTCTCGCTTGAGATATATCTGTTTTCTGCCATCTTCGATATCATCATCTTCGATCATGCCAAACGCCTGTATTTCGAGATGAAGGATTTTGCATGGCTGTTCTTTATACTCGTTCCGATCAACTTCATCGGTTCTGTTTTATGTTCAACCATCTACAGATTCTTATATGATACGGTCGCCCGGTTCATAAAAAGCAGGACATCATCAAAGCAAAAGATCGATAACACCTGATATCTGTATTTTCTCGCTTCTACTGTTCAGGTACGGCGGGCGCAGCCGGAAGGGCCTGCATTGCAGCGGCAGCCGCATTGAGCATCTCTGTTGCATCCGTAGCGATACCCATTAGATCGATAACATATGTTTTCTTGCCTATCGTCACTGTTGTGTTGGTAAGCATGCCGCCGGTCCCCGGATCGAAGTAGAATTTATTTCCCGCTATATCCACAAGTCCCGTCTGCATCGCTCCGTCGGGTCCCATATAATAAACACCCGTGGTATCCGCAACAAGGCCTGTCTGCATCGTTCCGAGAAGAGGATCGAAATAATACTTCTTACCGCCAAGATCGAGCCAGCCCCTGTGCATCATGTAATTCTCCATATAGAAGGTCTTGCCCTTCTGCGTCTTAAATCCGTTGGCCTTTATTATGCCCGAATAATCCTTATACTGATAATCTATATCCACATTGCCCTTCACACCGCCTATACGTCCCTTCGAGCTGGACTGCCAGAAGCTGTATCCCGGATAATCACAGGATGATGCATACTGAGCCACCCATTTATCCTGGGGGATATTTCCTATCTTGGAATTAAAGAAGTTCTTGCCGGAATAGACTATCGGCGTATAGCCTACAGAAAGTATTGATCAGTGCCTGTATATCGCCCATGCTCATTCCCTTATGATATGAATCCTCTATATCATAAGCTATCGGATATGATACCGGGTAATCCTTCGCTACCGAGATCGCAAAAAGCGCCTCATTTGCTGCCATCTGTGTTGTTGTCGCATAGGAATATACGTAGATGCCGACAGGTATCCCTGCGGCGATAGCCCCCTTCATGTTCTGATGGAAATAAGCATCGGTACCGCTCTTGAAGCTTCCCGCCCTTACGAAAGCGAACTGGACTCCGCTCGCCTTTACGGCATTCCAGTCGATAGCTCCCTGATGATATGAAACGTCGATACCCATCTTAAGAGGTGCTGCCTGCGTGCTCACAGGCACGGATGTGAAAACCGACAATGCCGTAAGTATCACGGCCATTGCCTTTAACAGTTTCTTCTTCATTATGAAATTCCCCTTTCCCTGATCATTTATACTCAAAAATACCTGTCCCGGTCGAAACCGTCCGGAACAGGTATTATGATATCAGATTTATCTGTTTCATGCAAATGTCACACAGGTCTTACCTAACCCTCAGTTCCACAACGCTTGCCTTGGGAAGCGTGAGCTTAAAGCCTCTGCCGTCAGCCTTATATGACTTATACTCCTCCGCCCTTACCTTATCGGGAGCATCAAAGTCATTGAAATCCTGAGGATCTGTGCTCTTTAAGATATTGGCCTCAACGACCTCATATTTCTTATCCTGTGCAAACTGAACGCTTAACTCCTTATCCTCTGTCATCGAAAGGTTATTTATCGTTATCGTGATAACCCCGTCCTTTTCGGATACGGACTCCGTGATCTCCGGAACCATGCGGTCGTCCTGCACACCGGTCATACCTGAGCCGGATATGGAACTCTCAAGAAGCTCTGCGCCCTGATGATCCCTGAACATTTTGAAGACATACCAGGTGGGTGTCTTTACCATCTTCTCACCTTCCGTAAGGATCACCGACTGAAGGACATTTACCATCTGTGCTATACATGCGATCTTTACACGGTCACAGTGCTTGTTGAAGATATTAAGCGATATTCCGGCAACAAGCGCATCCCTCATGGTGTTCTGCTGGTACAGGAATCCGGGATTCGTTCCGGGCTCCACTAAATACCATGTTCCCCATTCATCTATCGACATTCCTATCTTCTTGCCGGGATCATACTGATCCATTATAGCGCCGTGGCGGTAGATAAGTTCCTCAACATGATGAGCCGCCCACAGGGTCTTATACCAGAGATCCTCATCAAACTCCGTTGCACTCACCTTCGGCTCCCATCCAAGAGGCATGGTGTAATAATGGAGCGACAGATAATCCATGAAACCATGCTGATCCGGATTTACATGTTCAAAACAGGTCTTAAGGACATCCTCTGTCCAGAAATAATCCTCGGAATTAGCTCCGCAGCATACCTTCTTAACCTGATGGTCCTTGTTGTACTGCCGTACATATGTCTGATAGCGGCGGTACTCATTACCGTAATATTCGGGTGTCATATTTCCGCCGCAGCCCCAGTTCTCGTTACCTACCCCGAAATAATCAAGCTTCCAGGGCTTCTCGGAACCGTTTTTCTTACGCAGTTCGGCCAGGGGTGACAATCCGTCAAATGTCATGTACTCAACCCATTCCGACATCTCCTGAACGGTCCCGCTCCCGAGATTGCCGTTAACATAGGTCTTGCATCCCAACTGGCGGCACAGTTCCATGAACTCATGTGTTCCGAAGCTGTTGTCCTCGGTAACTCCGCCCCAATGGGTATTTATCATCTTTTTTCTGGAGCTCTTCTCACCGATACCGTCACGCCAGTGATATTCATCAGCAAAGCATCCGCCCGGCCACCTTAATACCGGCACCTTTATTTCCTTAAGGGCTTCGACAACATCAGTCCTCATCCCGTTCACATTGGGAATATCCGAATCCTCGCCGACATAAAGCCCTTCATAGATACATCTTCCGAGATGCTCCGAAAAATGACCGTATATCTCGGGTGCGATCGTACCGAGTTTTTTGGTTTCATTTATAACAAGTTTTGCCATTATACCTCCATCCCAAGCCTTTGCGGCCCAATATACTTTTCTTTATGATTATCTTACAGATTATCCCTATCCTTCCGGGTCACACGTTTCTACTGTCCGTAGTATGCATTCGCACCGTGCTTACGGTAGAAATGCTTCTCCTTGATATTATCGGGCGCTGGCTTTACATCCGGGTTGATAAGTTCCGTGTTCCTTGCCATCTTGGCAACCTCTTCAAGCACAACCGCATTATGCACCGCTTCCGCCGCATCCTTGCCCCATGTGAACGGTCCATGGTTCTTGCACAGCACGGCCGGAGTATATACGGGATTTATCTTCCTCTCCTCAAAGGTCTCGATTATAACAAGTCCCGTATTCTTCTCGTATGCCTCATTTATCTCCTCTGTCGTTAAGTTCCTTGCGCAGGGGATGGGGC
This sequence comes from uncultured Lachnospiraceae bacterium, assembly GCA_900320345.1. Lineage (GTDB taxonomy): Bacteria > Bacillota > Clostridia > Lachnospirales > Lachnospiraceae > UBA2868. Next base: position 20,322 of record ONRZ01000030.1, read on the forward strand.
CGAGAAAATAGTCCGCATGCGTGGTACCGTATAACGGTATATCCCTTCCTGCCTGAGCCCACGCAACCGCTTCAGGCGAATGGGTATGTACAACACCGCCGATCTCGGGATATTTCTTATACAGCTCGAGATGCGTTGCGGTATCGCTTGAGGGCTTATATTTTCCTTCCACCCTGTTTCCTTCAAGATCCATCACTACCATATCATCGGGAGTGAGCACATCATAATCAACACCGCTCGGCTTGATCACAAAATATCCGCTCTCGGGCGTGAGAACATCATAATCAACACCGCTCGGCTTGATCACAAAATATCCGCTCTCCCTGTCGATCCCGGAAACGTTTCCCCATGTGTATGTTACGAGTCCGCGTTTTGGCAGTTCCATATTTGCTTCATATACTTCTTTTTTAAGTTGTTCGAGCATTTTTATCTACCTTTCATTGCATATTATTTAC
>ONRZ01000174.1 GCA_900320345.1 uncultured Lachnospiraceae bacterium
ATCCGAGAACAGCATAAAAGCTCCGGTCGTAAGATCGAAGACAACCTATACTGCCGATGTGCTCCTTAGCGCCAATATGATCGAGGCGGTTTATGAAGACGGATCGATAGAGAAGCTTGGCTTAAGATACTTTGCCGATGAGTTTACCGATGTAGAGGTAAACGGTGAAGATATGTATGATACTGACAGTACGGATGACATCGCTGATATAGATATTTCAGTTGAAGAAGATGTGGATGCTCTTGCGGCCGGGATACATATTTATATCACATACACGATGACGGACAAGGCCAAATTCCTGTCGGTGGAACCTCCGGAAGGACTCAGCCTGTCATTTGATGAGGCGACAAAAGACAGCAGATTTGCAAGTGAGGTCAGTCCCAAGCTTCCCGGGGAGACTGCAGTGTTTGTAAACGACGGAAGTATTCAGACACTGTCGGTCAACTGGGTTAAGGATATTGAACAGACGATCAGGGATGAAGACGGAGAGGTGATCTATCATGTTGAAAACGGAGTGGCTTATGAGACCTTCGGATATGCGGTAAGTGCAAATGAGCTTAACGGACTTGATGATCACAGCGTCTACATGAATGGATATGTTGTACTCCCGGATGATATGGATTATGAGAAGGATGAAAACGGCAATCCGGTTAATGAGGATATAGAGATAGCACTGGGACAGGTGCGCTGTTACTTTGACTATCCCGTGTATCTGGGAGGTGCTCCGGAAACCGATATGCCGGAGATACTTCCGATAAGCGGGGATTATGAGCCTTCAACTCAGGAGGTAGTGGTTGATTTCAATACCTTCCCGAAGACAAGCAGTGAGAACAGTGTTGATGTTTACTATAAGATAAACTATTACGAGGATGAAGAAGAGCCCGGATCAGAGGAAGATGAGGATATTTATGATTATGATCCGCCATGCTGGTATGGCGAGAACGGAAGTATTGAAATTGCGGAAGGTGCATATAAATATGTTCCGTTTGATGCTAAAAGCGGAAGCGGCGCCGAAGACCTTGAGCACAGAACGATAACAAGGGAAAAACTTAAGGCACATAATAATGCCAATACGGTTAAGGTTTCGGCGATAGCTGTAGAAAACGGAGACTTCAGGATGAGCAGTATGTCGGAGGAATACTATATGTTCCTTGATAAGCCGACGGCAGACATACCAGAGGAAACAATAGAGGCTCTTAACAATCTGTCGATAGAAAGCGGAATGAAGCTTGAATCGATCACGCTTCCCGAGAACTGTAAGTGGTACAGCAGTACGGATATTTACAAGGTTCAGGATGGAACTGAGGGTGATTACGTAGATGCGGTCATTATCTACAATAATGACCCGGATAATTACAGTGACCTTATACTTGGTATAAGTATTGAACTGAAGGCAGGAACATACACTATCATGACAGAAGACTGTAAGGCATATCTTATCGATGAAGCTAGGGAACCTGAAGAATGGACGCAGACAGGGACTGCCAAGGCAGGAAACGAGATCTATGTTCGTGCGGACAGTAAGCAGGATATGGAGATCGTTAACTGGATAGTGGTAGACGATACCGGCACAGAGGTCGTATATGAATGCGGCAGAGACACGGAAGGTAATTATGACTTAAGCGCCATAACATTTGTCATGCCGCGCGGAAATGTTCTGGTAAAGCCTGTCATGACAGATAAGGATAAGGTTACGGCTACGGTTAATTCGCTCACTGTTGATAAGACCAATGTGGACCTTAAGAAAAATGACAGTGCAGAGATAAACGCTTCGGTCATATATGGCGATACACCGGAAGATGCGATAAAACCTGTGATAACATTTAAGTCAAGCGATCCGTCGGTGGTAAGCGTTGCTTATAACGGTGGAAAGGCAACGATAAAGGCACTCGGTTCCGGTCAGGCTACAGTCTGGGCTTACTGCGCAGATAAGACCGCAGCCTGTGTCGTGACTGTCGGAGAAGTATATGTGAACCTTCAGCTTATAAATGCGCGGGCTTATGATGTCAACGGAAACCCGATAACCGATAATACTGCCGTAAAGGGCCAGCCCATAACGCTTAAGGCAAATGAGCCGAAGAATGCTTCGGAAGTGTTCGTTAAGTGGAATATAGCAAGCGGCGCAGTACTGAATAAGGGAGATGAGACAAAGAGCAGTATTAAGATCACACTGCTGACTGATCTTGAGGCAGAAGCTCTGTATGATACTGCCGAAGAGTACAAAGACAAGGGAGAGTACACCCAGAGATCGATCAAGGTTAAGAAGTTTAGCGTGACACAGACTGATCCCGTATCGAAAAAGGAGAAGAAGGTAACTAAACTCTATGTGAATAAGGATCAGTCGGCAACAGTCAATGCAGCAGCCGAATATGATCCGAAGCAGACTGTAAAGCCAGAGATAGTATTCAGGAGCAACAATACGGATGTTGTGGTTGTAAAGACGGTAAAGACGGGTGAAGGTAAGGCGCAGGCAGTCATAGTAGGATGCAGGACAGGTAATGCGGTAATAACGGCATATTGCGGAAATAAGACATCCAGGATAACGGTAACGGTAGGAGACGAAGAGGTTACGGGAGTGACTCTGTTCAGTGAGAGAATGGCTACGAATAAAACAGATGACGGGCAGTATGTCCTTGAACTTAACAGCGGTGAGCAGGAACTCATAGACTTAACACTTGAACCGTATAACAACGTTGCCGAGAAGAAGGTTAAATGGAAGTCTGACGATACCAAGGTAGCAACCGTAAAGGACGGACTTGTTACTGCCAGGATGGTGGACAAAGGACATACAACCATTACGGTGACAACACAGGTTAAACCTCTGGGCGCAAGGAAATGGAAGACGCTCGATCCTGTCAAGATAGTTCTAAGGGTAAAACAGATACCGGTGCCAAAGAAGCAAAAGCTTGACAAGACCTACTCTATCAGCATGAAAGGAAGCCAGACCTTCGATCTTAATGCAGGAAGGATAAACAGGAAGAATATTCTGTCGGGCAATACAATACAGGCAAACCTGTCAAGAACATTTACTGACGGTGAGAAGGAGTTCAACTGGGAATCGACCAATGAAGACATTGTCAGGATAGAGAAGTTTACCGTTAAACCGGCACCCGACAGCAAGGGCAAAAAGAGCATTGTTACGGCCAACCTGAAGGCGACGGGAATAGGTACGGCATACATCGTGCTTACCGGTACCGATAAGCACGATAAGACGAAGGTGAACACGGCAGTTATGAAGGTTGTTGTTAAGGCTACGGCTCCGAAGGTATTTTTTGTAAATGATGTACTTGGTCTTTTGTCGGATGACGGTAAGACACTTACCATAAAGGAAGGCAGCTGCGACAGGCTGTTCTGGGAGATCGAGACGGAAAATGTCAGATACAGTCACAACACTACAGAAAAGGTAAGCATAAGCGGTTCCGGCGGTGTCAGCATTACAAACGGCGTGTTGTATGCAAAGAAGGCAACAAAACCCGGCAAGCCTGCCAAAGTAACAATAAAGTGCGGCAGGACCAAAACGGAACTTTTGGTAATCGTTAAGTAACTGAAGAAAGAAGTATTTATACAACAGACCCAGGAGGGCTTATATGAGA
>ONRZ01000196.1 GCA_900320345.1 uncultured Lachnospiraceae bacterium
GGAGATGGAGTAAGCTATAAATGGCAGTACCAGTGGCCGAACCAGAGCAACTGGACAGATTTCAACGGTGGAACAGGAGCCAAGCTTACCAGACAGATGACAGCCGGCTGGGATGGCCTTAAGATCCGCTGTATAGTCAGTGATAAGAGTGGAAAGAGCATAACAAGTAATGTGGTAACACTCAGTCTCAAAAAGAACCTTGCCATAACCAAGCAGCCTGAAGATGTAAGCGCTGTGGAAGGCTCAGAAATGAGTGTTGAGATCGGTGCAAGCGGAGAAGGTATTACTTATAAATGGCAGTATCAGTGGCCGAACCAGAGCAATTGGATAGATTTTGCGAATGGAACGGGAGCCAGGCTTACAAGAAGTGTGGCGTTAAACTGGGATGGCATAAAGATAAGATGTATCGTCGGAGATAAGAGCGGAGCAAGCCTAACAAGTAAGACAGTAACGTTAAGGGTAAGCAGTAAGTTAAGGATCACAAAACAGCCGGAGAATGTAATTGCTCAAAATGGGGAAACATTTACTTATGAAATAGGAGCAACAGGAGATGGAGTAAGCTATAAATGGCAGTACCAGTGGCCGAACCAGAGCAACTGGACAGATTTTGGAACAGGAGCCAAGCTTACCAGACAGATGACAGCCGGCTGGGATGGCCTTAAGATCCGCTGTATAGTTAGTGATGCAAATGGAAACAGTATAACAAGTAGTATAGCAACATTAAGATTTGATTCATCAGACAAGCCTTTTGATCTGGTAGGCTTGTTTGGCGATATTAGGTCTGATGTATATGGCTTAAAGGATACAACGACATATGAAGGCGTTATACCGAGAGTCGGGTATCCGCCTATGCAGCAGATTCTTCTGTATTTAGACAAGGCCAGACCTGAAGATGATATGCAGGTTATAGAAGTAAAGGCGGGAAGCCTGGATGGGGATATGAACCATGTTGAAATAACGAAGAGTGATACCCTTACAGCAGGTGATCTGAATTATATTCTGCCGGCATCAATTAATGGATCTGAATGTATTCAGGTAACGTTTAGTGTAAACGGTAAAACCTATGTTGTAAACTTTAAAACCGGCGAATATTATAATGGTGGGATCAAGATCACCAAACAGCCGGTAAGTGTTGACGGGAATGCCGGTACTAATGTGACTCTCTCTGTAGAAGCTCAGGGTGATAAGTTGAGTTATCAGTGGTACAGCTGCCCTAAGTACGCAAGACCTGAAGTTTGGGATGAGGTTTACGCAGAAAGTGCAGGTACAGCAAATCTTACCATTAATGTGAATGATTCAACAGCTGATAAGTGTTATAAGTGCGTGATAACTAATGAGTATGGAAAATCAGTTGAGACGAACCGTGTGCTTGTAAGGAATAAAAACAATATCGTAACAAACGGAGCAATGACCTTTAACTTGTAGGATTAACTATATTGGAAATGGTGATCCGGACTGATATGAAACTTAAAAAAATAACAGCTAAACACATAATGATGATCCCGATTGTATTAGCAATCGGGATCATTCCGCTTATCATAAGAGTAACAGTACATTCAAATGAAAGGCTTGCGCAAGAATTTGGTTTGCCGCAGAGCTATTACAAATATGCTGATATCTTTCTGGCATGTAAGGCAGCTGCGATACAGATATTAATGGCCGTAATGGCGGTGATACTTATATACTGTGTTATTGGATTAAAGAGGAAGCTTCCGTGGGATGGGATATTTATTCCGGTATTGGCCTATCTCTTTTTTGTACTTTTATCGGGTGCATTGTCTCAGTATGGATCACTTGCCTTTTGGGGTTCGTATGAACGTTTTGAACCTGTAGGTGTGATCTTCGGATATATCATGATCTTCTATTATTCATACAATTTTACTGGGGACAAAGAAGGGATGCATATATCGGTAAAGATGTCCGGGGTTCCTGTCGGTATTATGATTTTGCTTGGTATCCTTCAGAGCATTGGGCTGGATCCTTTCAATCTTACGCTCATAAAGAAACTGATCGTTCCCTTTTCACTGCATGACAAGCTAGATAACCTTCAGCTGATACGCGAGAAGGGTGTGGCATATCTTACATTATATAATGAGGATTACCTGGGGATGTATTTTGCACTGATCATTCCTGTCTGTATTGCACTTGTGTTTGCTGCGGGAACAATGGCGGGAAGGATCACATCTTCGGTATTTACACTCGCTTTGTTTTTTGTATTGTACCATGGACGTTCACTGAGCGGATGGATCGCACTTGCCGGTGCGGGAATTGCAGCGGTTATGATCGTTTCGTCCCGAAGTAAAAAAGGGGTTATCATTTCATGGGCATGTCTTGGGCTTGCGGTTTCGGTGCTTATTTCGGTGCTTGAGTTTGCTCCTGCCCTGCGGGACAGGGTGCAGCGAATCTTAAGTTCATCATCCGGCAGGGTTCACAAGATCACACAACTGGAAACCGGGGATAATGAGGTGGTATTTTATTACTTTGACGGGAATGAGCTGCATTGTAAGTTTGATTTTGACGATAATGGGATGCTGAATATAAGCTTCACCGATAAGAATGGTGAGCAGATTGTTTATTATGATAATATGGGAGAATCGGTACTTGAGGAGCGCTATGCATATGCTGATGCAAAAGCATATCCATGGCAGATGGAAGATATAAGGGCCGTAATGTTTGAGATCGATGAGCATCAGTGGCCTATGGTACGGGGGGAAGATGGGTACTACTACCTTGACAATGAGCTGAACCGGGTTAAGGCGCATAGGACTGATAATGCCGGGATATTTGATGAAACATTTTTAAGCGGAAGAGGCGGTATATGGAACAGGACGATACCCCTGATCGGACGTCATATCTTCACGGGTTCGGGAGCCAATACATTTATTACGGAATATCCTCAGAATGATTACGTTACGCTTAACTATCTGTATGGGTGGGGATATACCGAATACAATGTTAAGGCGCACAGCCTGTACCTTGGGAACATGATCGAGAACGGGCTTATCGGGACCCTGTGTTTGATGGCTTTTTTTGTAATGTATATAATTAAGGGAACCCGTGTGTACTGTAAGCCATTTGACGATGATAAAGAAGGGCGATTCGTTTATTATCTGGGGTTTGGGATCTTTCTTGGATGCATCTCGTATATGATCTCAGGGATGGTTAACGACAGTAATGTGTGTACCGCACCGGTGTTCTGGGCTTTTATGGGGGTATCGGTTAGGAATATAAGGTATGTAAGCGCATGCCGGCTGATATAGCGCATTTTACGATGCCATAAATAAGTCTGTTGAGAACAGCATTGAGAAGGATGAGCTTATGGCTGCAGTGATCAAGAGCGAGCATTCTTACGAAGAGATCATGGCATTCATAATAGGAGGGTCATCTGAGGATGAAATGAATAATCCTTGCACACTACAGAGGCTTTTATGTTAAGGATACACTACGGTGAATGTGAAGATTTATGAATTATCCCGAATGTATTCCGCGAACATCGGGAGAACGAGTCTAACATATCCGCGTTCTTTACCGTCTAGCAGACCGCGATTGATAAGACGTTTGCGATAAGGGTTGAACTCATTTGTCTGCATGCCAAGAAGGTTCCGGATCTCCTCGATCTTTCCGGAATCCACCCGGCTGACGGCGTTTAATACAGACTTATCCTTTTGGGAGAGTTCTGACCATATCTTGTCATATACAAATTCATCAAGATACTGTCTGTATTCAGGCAATACAGATTTGTAGTCGCCG
>ONRZ01000073.1 GCA_900320345.1 uncultured Lachnospiraceae bacterium
CGCTCCTTCTCGGCAGTCACATGCTGGAGATTTATCATATAGTCTTTAAGCTCTAAGATCATATCGGCGAACTGATCCGAGAGACTCCTGATCTCGTCATTTCCTGTCTCATTATGCCTTATCTCTTCAGCAACCGTATCGTCCTTATCATTAGAGTATTTCACTACGCTGCCTTCAAGATTTATTATACGCATAAGGAAATTTCTCCTTATGAGTATGATCATAACGATGATACCAAAGAGCATCACTATTACCGACCCTATGAAATGTCTTATTACAGCATTGATTATCGCCCTGTTTACACTTAAGACACTGACTTCGGAACAGATAAGACCGATCTTTTCGCCGTCTATTATGAGCGGAGTATAAAATGCGTAGGTATGTCCGTATTCATTATCGAAAACATCGAAATTCGTCGATTCTTTTCCCGTATTCCATGTTTCCCACAAAACTTCGTGTTTCTTCGGATCAGTTTCCACCATATCACCGAGAGTAAGATAATCCTTTCCGTCTATCTTCCTTTGTCCGCGTATCGCATCTATCATGTAACATACTTTATTATTCTCCGTAGGATAGATAAAATACGCATACGACAGGCTGAAGGAATCCCTGGCATCTTCAAACATAGTCAGCCAGTAGGCATATTCATACTCCGCGTATTGAAGTTTAAGATCCTCATCAAGATCGTCAAATCCGATATCTTCACCGTATACCTTGCCCGGATATCTCTGAGCAAACACAATATTAAACTCTTTTTTAAGAGCTTCGTGATCACCGTTATAATCATATGGTATCAGCATATCCTGATTATGCTCACTGTAATAAGCCTTGAATTTTGCAAATTCGCTCCCGTCTCTCCTCATCTGGGATCCCACGTATCCGTTCAGTTCCTTAAGATTGTTCTCGCATTCCGTATGATACGCTTCTGTCTGATTTACATATGTAAAAACCGCGTTGATCACGATCGTAATAAACGCATAGATAGAGAACATTATGACGAAGCTTGTAATAAGGCTTTTCTTTCTTATATGCGCGCTGTTGTTCACTGTGATATCCTCCCGGTATAATAAGTATTTCCATCAGGTTCTGTTACATACGCCCGTATATATTTTATTTCATTAAGGACTTTTTTACAATCTGTGATATCTGCTTTTTATATTTTGACAAAAATGCCAGATGATCGTCCTCCGCTGCATAAATCCCGTAAGCGCTCCCACGGCCCCCCGAATATCCTCTCCACGGATCATCCTTAAGCAAAACGGCCTCATCCGGGCTTAAGTCCGCCTGAGTGCAAAGCACTATACTGTCTATTCCGGCTCTTATCTTGCCCTCTATGCATATCGGGTTAAGAACGTTTAATGAATATACGAGATAGGTCTCCATAACGGAATGCAGCATGCGCTCATCCGCATCTTCCCCGAAATTACCCTTCAGATAATCCGTAAAATACAGCACCTCCGGGATTGTTTCGTCAAAAAGCCGTTCATCGTTAAGATCCGCCGTGTTCCTTCCGGCAAATATGGCAGCCGAAACAGCAATCCTCTCAGCCCTGTTCTCCTCTGTCCCGCTGTAACTTCCGGGTTCCGGCGACTCGAGCATGATGAGTCTTCCGACTTTAAGACCGGCATCCTCAAGCTGTCTTGCAACCAGGTATGCGGCAGGTCCGCCCTGGGAATAACCTATCAGGATGTCTCCGTCACTGAATATCTCTCTTATGCCTTCGTAAAATGAAGCAACGGTATCATCCCACATTTCTTTCCTGTGAAGTTCATACTTTGAGAGTTCCTCTATAGTCATACCCGCAAAGATGCGGTACTTATCATCCGTGATCCCGTAAATGCGTCCGTCATACCCAAGTTCCCTGATCAAAGGAAGATAGCACAAAGACATACCGCCCGAAGGAGGGATGCAGAATATCGCCGGTCTGTCAGCCCTGCCATCCTTAAGCACGGTGACAGTATTATTCTTCTTATCCGATCCCCGCATCCTTTTTATGAGCAGTTCCCCAAACAGTCTCGGTGTCGGTGCCGCGGCAACATCTGCTATGCTTATATCATATCCGTCAAGTTCCGCAACAAACCTCATCATGTCAAGGGAGCTTCCGCCAAGATCGAAGAAGGAATCGTCCCTTCCTACCCTTTCAATACCCAATATCTTTTCATACAGAGATGCTGTCATTTCTTCAAGATAACCTGCCGGAGCCGCCTTATCTTCCGTAAACACAGGTACAGGGAGCTCATTTACGTCAATCTTGTCACTTGCGGTACGCGGAAGCACATCAAGTCTCGTGATGGCAACAGGTACCATATATGAAGGCAGCTTCTTCATCAGGTACGTCCTTAACATTTCCGTATTTATCTCACCTTCACCGGTTATATATGCTGCAAGATAGGCCTCTCTCCCGCCATCGGAACGGCTTACGACAACTGCTTCCCTGACATTTTCGTATTCTCTTATGCGGCTTTCGATCTCACCGGTCTCTATCCTGAACCCCCTGATCTTGATCTGATCGTCATTTCTGCCCAGATAATAGATCTCTCCGTCCGTATTGAAATAGCCCATATCTCCGGTACGATACATACGCTCTTTTGTATAAGGATTCAGCACAAAGGCCTGTTCATTCAGATCATCCCTGTCATGGTACCCTCTTGCAAGTCCCTTACCGCCAATGCAGATCTCTCCCTTCTGTCCGACACCGCACAGCTTATCATTCTGCATGATATACACCTTTTTGTTTAAATACGGCCTTCCGATCGGTATCGTCCCTGTTTTTCCGGGTACATATTTATAGGCAACGGCATTGACACATGCCTCGGTAGGTCCGTAATCGTTAACCATAAGTTCGGAATGCTTTGACCATCTTTCAAATATATCCGCATTGGCGGCATCTCCGCCCGCGCAGACTACTCCGAGAGTATCAAACTTTTCCGGGACAAGCGCCTGCAGGAGTGCATTGGTGGACGCAATATAGTTTACCTTATTATCCCTGCAGTACTGTGCCATGGCATCGGAACTGCTCATGTTTTCCTTTGAGATCATGCAGACGGTGCCGCCCGATGCAAGAGTTACAAAAAACTCAAATACCGATGCATCAAATACATAATTGGCCACCTGAAGAACAACATCTACCTTATGATCGTAGAATTCCATATTAGAGAATATCATCTCCGATAATGCCGCATGCTCTATCTCAACTCCCTTAGGTACTCCCGTTGTTCCCGATGTATATATCATATATGCCAGAGAACCCGCCATATCATTAAACGGCGGCTCTATCATAACGGAACTGTCTTTTTGTGAAAGCAGTTCGTCAGTCTGACCTATCGTTTATATGGCGCAGCACGGCAACAGGTGAGCAGTCTGAAAGGATGAATTCAATGCGTTCATCGGGATAATCCGGATCCAGCGGAACATATGCTGCTCCTGCCATAAACGAAGCGATCAGCGAAACCAAAAGTTCTATGCTCCTGTCAGTATAAATGGCAATAAAGCGTTCACCACCTTGGCCTATCATATCTGCAAGCCGTGAGCATATCGTCCATAACTGTCCGTAAGTCAGAGCATGTCCGTCCATGATCACCGCGCATTTTTCCTTATTATCGCGTACCTTATCATACAAAAGGTCAAGGAAGGTCACGTTAGGGAATTCCCTGCTTTCACCCGATATATCCGAAAGCATTACTCTCCTCTCTGCTGCGGATATCCTCTCAAGTTCGCAGACCCTTAAGTCTTCACCGGAAACGATCTGCCGTATCAGGTTATCGTATCTGTCAAGAAGCATCCTGATATATGAATGTTCGTATCTAACGGAATCATACTGTATGTCGACAAGAAATCCTTCCTGCTCCTCAATGCTTACGGACAAAGGATAATCCACTTCTTCATGAATGGTCCTGATAATGCAGCTCTCGTCGTCCGTGCCGGCCGGATAATTCTCATAGACATAAAGGGATCTTACAAGAGACGAGCCTGTCTTACGCCGTTTTATGATCTTATGGAGCGGAACATCTTCATAGGACTGCATCCTTATATAATCTTCCTGCCTGTGCTTCATGAGATCGGATACATATGTATCCTTATCCCACTTTATCCTTACCGGTATCGTGTTTATGAACATTCCCACCGCATTCTCGATACCCTCTGTATCTATATTCCTTCCGGACACCGTTTCACCGAACACAACATCGTTCATATCATTCTCAAATCCGAGAAGGATACCCCATAATGTTCCGAAAAAGGTACTTGAAGTGATACCTTTTTCTTTTGTGTATCTTCTTATCTGTTCCTCTTTATCTCCGGTCACGTTAAGAAAAGCATGATCTGCCGGCCCTCCGTTTTCGTTCTCACGGGGCTGCAAAAGGCCTGCGCCCTCGTTTATACCGTCAAGATATTCATCCCATCGTAAAAGCGATGTTTCCCTGTCCCTTTTTCCCGTGATCTTCAGGTAATCAGGATATGACATGTCCGCGGAAGCCTCGTTCATCACATCCGGATAGAGTTTTTCATAAGACTCCCCGCTGCCAAGCCTCCTGTAATATCTGACTATTGTATCTGTGAGTATGCGGAAACTCCACCCGTCAATGATGCTGTGATGCGACGACATAAGCATTTCCGCCTTATCATTGTCTGTATCATCTGCATTGAGAGTCACTCTCAGCATGACACCCTTTTCGGGATCAAAGCCCCTCTTAAGATCATCGTGCGCTATCTCTTCCATGCTCTTTCCGCTTATCTCAAGATATTCCGGTTCTATCGCATTTTCCTTAAGTATTATCTGCCACAGCTCGTCAAAACCCTTTATCGCAAATCGTATCCTCAGCACATCAAACCGTGCAAAAGCAAGCCTTAAGGCCGATACAAAATCATCCTTCCTCCATCTGCCTTTTAATACAAGACGGTCCTGCAAAAGATACGCACCGGTATCCGGCTGCGTCGCAAGACGGTAGAGCATTCCCTGCTGAAGCGGCGTTGCAACTCCTATGGCAGCTATGTCTTCAGGCCGTACCACAGCCGTAAGCCTGCCCCATTCTTCCATGCTCATAAGACGCGTTACACACAGATCCGACGGAGATATAACTGTTCCTTCTTCCCATATCTCATCCGCCAAATGTTCAAGCGCCTTTATATAGTCATCGATAAATTCCCCGATCCTGTCTTTTGAATAGATAAGATCGTAGACGCATTCTATCCTTGATCCCGTATCATACGACCTTATATTGACGGATATCGTCTTAGGATCGGCATTTTCACTGTCTGATTCCTCACCGGCATATTCATCGGTGTATCCGATCGGATCCGCTTTTGTTACCCTGTCAGAGCCCAGGTAATTGAACACAAGTCCGCCCATTGTGATAAGGTCATCATACAGAAGCCCATATCCTATACCGAAGTTTAAGACCGCTGCCATTTCTTCCTTGACATTAACGATCTGCTCATCCATATCTTCAGATACGGGAAACAGAATGGGATAAACGGTCGTGAACCATCCCACTGTCCTGTCGACAGGCAGCCCTTTGCCTGTATCCCCCCTGCCGTGGCTCTCCATCTGCATCATGACAGACCCTGCTCCGTTTATCTTATGAAGTGTCTTTACAAGCACAGCCGCAAACAGAGCATCAGGTCTCATCCTGTACCGGCCGGTGCTGATCTTTATGAGCCTGTCAGATATATCCTTCCCGATATCCGCCGTAATGATCCCGGAACCCTTTTTGCCGACAGTTTCACCCTGCATAAAATACTCAAGCAGGCTTTCATTTTCCTGTCTGTGTGAGATGATATCTGCGTGTACCCTCTCCCAGTATTCCTTCTCCGGCTTGAAATCAGGAGTTCCCGGATATTCGGAAAGCACCTTTGACCATTCTCCGAACGAAACGGTCCTTACCGGAAGTATTTCATTTATGCGTTCATATCCGGTCCGAATCCCATCCGTTTCAAGCGCCGACTTATACAGCGTGTTTAAATCTTCCGATATTATCCCCCATGATACCTCATCGATCACATAATGATGGAAGGACAGGAAAAGCCTGTCACCCTCTCCCGATCTGAACAAAGCCGCCCGCATTATCCTGCCTTTTTCAGGATCCATGGAGGCATTAAGATCATCCATGATCTTTACTCTCTCCTTATCATCGGGATCTTTGTAAACAGGCAGCCCGATATCCTCAGTTTCCGAAACTTCCCGGATCCTTATGCTGCCGTCTTTATTAAGGATCATTCGCAGCATCCCGTGATGATATACAAGACCGTTCAGCGCCCATTTAAGCGCCGCTTCGCTTACATCCCCCTGTATCTTAAAAAGCACGGACTGATCGTAATGCGACGGATTTTTCATATACGCATTTTCAAACATCTTCATAACGGGCGTGGGGATGACCTCTTCATACTCTCTGTGGTCAGCCTGTTGCGTCTTTTTCATTCCGGCACTTATTCTGCGAATATTGCGGCTCTTAAGAATGCCGGCCGCATCAAGACCATAGCCCTTCTTCCTTAACAGGGACACTATCCTTATCGCCTTTATGGAGTCTCCTCCCAATTCAAAGAAGTCATCATCGATCCCGATATCCCCGGTACCAAGGACTTCCCTGAATGCTTCAAGGCAGTCTCGCTCTTCTTCCGTTGACGGAAGTATCCGCTCTCCTGCTTTTTGTGTCTTTACGTTATATGATCCCGGATCCGGAAGGGAATGTCTGTCTGTTTTTCCGTTTACCGTAAGCTTAAACTCATTGACGGGGATAAGTACGGACGGGACCATATATATTGGCAGACATTTCTCAAGCTGTGCCCTTACAGCCTTAACCCCGTCATCCCTGCCGTCTTTGTCCTTTGGTATGTAATAACCGCACAGCTGCCGTTCTCCGTTCTCATCTTCGAATATAATTACGGCAGCATCACTTACTCCGTCAAGCGAACGGAGCACCGCTTCGGTTTCACCCGGTTCTATCCTGTAGCCGCGGATCTTGACCTGGTCATCCATCCGGCTTATGAACTCAATGTTGCCGTCCGGAAGAACTCTTGCCAGATCGCCGCTTCTGTACATCCTTCCGTTGCCGAACGGGTCCTTTACATACTTTTCATCCGTAAGAGCCGGCCTGTTCTTATAGCCCCTTGTAACCTGTGCACCCGCGATGCACAGTTCGCCCGGTACACCTACGGGACATAATCTGTCTCCCCGTAATATATATACTCTTGTTCCGGGCACTGCCCTGCCTATGGGAACATTTTCCTTAAATTCACCGGGCTCATACAATATCCTGCCATTTTTTGCGTACATGAAGCTTGTTGCATTTACCGTTGTCTCGGTAGGACCGTAAGTATTAAAGACTGTCCTGCCGGTGCTCCATGCCTTCAGAAGCGAGTTCTCGGGTGCTTCACCCCCGACATCGAGAAGCCTTAAGCTTTTTAATTTCGAAGGATCCATCAGTCTTAAAAATCCGGGTGTAAGAGATGCGACCGTGACCTTATGTGCCTCGCAATACTCTGCCAGCCGTTCGGGATCCCTTACAATACTGTCAGGTATCAGGCACAAAGTTCCGCCAACCGAGAGGATATGGAAGATATCCCATACCGACTGATCAAATACATAATTGGCAAACTGGAGTACCGTATCATTACCGTCAAGCTCATATATGCCTGTATATGCATCTAAGAGTGCGGACAACTGCTCATGTTCAACTACCACACCCTTGGGTTCTCCCGTTGAACCCGATGTAAATATCATGTATGCATTCTGTTCCGGCAAAACCTCAGGTAAGATGATCCGCTCACCGGACTGCATATTTATCCCGTTAAGCAGCTTCTGTGTCGATATCCCGATAACAGAAAGGCCATCCGGCCCGTGAGTTTCAAAAATACCGGCATCCACAGCCGCATCACATATGATGACACATTCCACGCCGGCTTCCTTAAGCATGTAGTTCATGCGTTCAACAGGATATTCCGGAGATATCGGGATATATCCCGCTCCGGAACGCAGTATCCCGAAGATCGAGGCTATCATTCCAAAACCCCGTCCGGCTATAAGAGCAACCCAGCGCTCACTATCCGCTTTATCACCGCTGTTTTTTTCGTATATTGTCCTGAGTCTGCGGGCAATGATACCCGATGCATCAAACAGTTCCTTATAAGTCATATGAGACTCACCGAAGATAAGCGCTGTTTTATCCGGGTTCATTTCCGCCTGTCCCGCAAGTCTCTGAATTACGGTTTCCGTATTAAAGACCTGTTCCCGTGCGTTAAGTGATGTAAGAAGGAGATCCTTTTCTTTATCATCGATCATGGATATCCCGCCTATCATGCCGGGATCTTCCTTAATGCACTCGTTTAAGAGCATATCGTAATGCCTGCTCATAAAACCGATGCTTTCATCAAAAAACAGATCCCTGTCATATTCAAAAACAAAGGAATATGCGCCATCCTCCATGCCGGCTTCAAGCGTAAGATCATACATCGGCATCTCATCATACGGCCAGAAAAGCGAGGCCGGATGTCCGTCCATATCATCAATGGCACTGTCAAAATCACGCATCACGAAAAAGACATCAAACAAAAGATGCCCGTGTGCGGTACGTCCGGTGCCGCCAAGTTCTTCATACACTTTCGCTATATCCTCAAGTGCCGCCTGCCTGTTATCAAGCATGAAGAGCACCCTGTCCCTGATCGTTTCAATAAATCCGGCCAGATCATATTCTTCATTTATATGCACAGGGATCGGCAATGTATTTGCAAACATACCCTGAAGACCGGATGTATGCTGCCCTCTCCCGTCAACCGCGGTTCCCAAAAGGAACCTGTCCTTTCCGGAATATCTGTATAACAGGATAGAAAATACCGAAACAAAAAACATATACGGAGTCACTCCGATAAGAGAGCATCTCTCCTTTATTTCACTGCTGCGTTTACAGTCAAGGCTCAGCCTTATGTGACCCGCCTTTTTCCTGCTGCCTTCTTCCTTTATCCCGTCATACGGAAGTCTCAGTCCTTCGGGATCCGTACAGCCTGCTATCTGTTCTTTCCAGCCTTCCATACAGCGCACGTGATCGTCCGTAGTACGCCATGTGTATTCCCATTCTGCATACTCTTTCTGGTGGATCGTCTCTAACCCGGTATCCTCTCCGTTATAGAGTGCGACAAACTCACGGGCAAACAATGCCGTTCCTGTCCCGTCATTTATTATATGATGCCAGTAAAATATCAGTTCATTATCCTTTATACTCCACCGAAAAAGCGGAGCCTCTTCAAGCCTGTAAACATCCGGCCCATCTTTGGTATATGCTCTTTCGACCACTGTCCTTACCCAATCATCATCCGCAGGATGTATCATCTGTACTATCTCTGCACCCCTTATATCAAAACCGGTCCTCAGACTCTCATGGCGCTTGAAAAGTACGGCCAGTACATCTTTCGTCCTGCCGGAGGAGATCACTCCTTCCGTCTTTATGGCAACCGTCAGCAGATACGTCGGATCTCCTTTATTTAACAGTTTCTGCGCGGTATATATCCTCTCCTGTGCCCTGCTCACATGATAATCATCGCGCATCGGAAGCGCCTTATCCGGAACAGTCTTAAATCCCACCCCGCTGCCTTCTTTTTTCTTTTCATCTATCAGATCCGCAAGTTTTGAAAGCACCGAAGTTTCCATGATCTCACGTGCTGTAACGGCACATGAAAGCATCTTCTCTATCTGATACTGCAGCTGAGCGATAAGAAGAGAATTACCGCCTATACGCATAAAATCATCTTTGCGGCCGATCCTGTCCATTTTAAGAAGTTCCCCGTAAACCGTCGCGAGAACTCTCTCCGTCTCATTTACGGGCTCTTCGTATACTTCCCTGTTAAGATCAAAATCAGGCTGCGGTAGCCTTCTATGATCCACCTTTCCGTTAGTATTAAGAGGGATCTTATCTATACGTATAAAAAAGGACGGGCACATATATGAAGGTTTGTACTTAAGCACATACTTCTCAAGTTCCCGTACATCAAGTTCGTGCTCCGACATATAATAAGCCGCTATGACTCTCTGTCCGCCTGCTTCCGGCGTTGCTATGACCACGTCATCGATCCCGTCATACTTCCTTAAAAGTTCTTCGATCTCCGCGGGTTCTATCCTTATCCCGCGTATCTTGACCTGCCTGTCTGCCCTTCCCATAAACTCAAATACACCGTCGGCCTGACGTATGACCAGATCACCCGAATGATACATCCTTCCGTATTCCGGATCATCGGAAAAGGGATTTCCGGTAAATGCCGCCTCCGTAAGTTCGGGACGGTTGAGATATCCAAGAGCCACATGCGGCCCCGCTATACACAGTTCTCCGATCTTACCGTCGTCGACCAGCTGTCCGTTCCCGTCAACAACATATAAACGCACTTCGTCTACCGCTCTTCCGATAGGAACCTTTCCGGTATACTCTCTGTCTATTGTAAATACGGTGGTATACAGCGAACATTCTGCCGGACCGTAATCGTTATGCAGTTTATAACCTGACGGAGGGGCAACCGAAATAAGAGCTTCGCCTCCAACCGTCAGATGTCTCAGCGAACTGTTCTTAACGGTCATCGCGAACTGACGGCCAAGCTGCGTTGTCATTGTAAGATGCGTGATCCCGTTTTCCTCAAGAAATGCGTTCAGTTTGTTAAGGTCGGTACGTATGTCTTCGGGGATTATATGGATGGATGCTCCCGCCGTAAGCGGAAACAGAAGTTCAACTATCGCAAGGTCAAAAACGAAGCTCGGATGCTGTCCCATCCTGCATTCCTCATCAACTTCGTAGAATTTAAGATGCCATCTGCAAGCCGAAAAAATATTACCGTGGGTAAGGATCATTCCCTTGGGTACTCCAGTGGTGCCCGAAGTATAAAGTATGATAAAAGGATCGTCCTTACCGGTGTTTTCCCAGATATCGTTCTGCGGCACCGGAAGATACGGAATATCCTCCATATACAGGAAGATACGTTCCTTTTTTGCATCACCGGACGTTTCCGTAAGATGTGCAAGTTTTTTTGAAACTATGACAACAGGTGCATCCGCATCCTCTATCATAAACCTTATACGGTCGGCCGGATGTGATGCGTCAAGCGGCTGATACGCTGCTCCCGCCCTCAATATCCCGAGCGCGGTTATCGTCATATACTCACAGCGCGGTACAAGGACCGAAATAACATCCCCCTTCTTTACACCC
>ONRZ01000175.1 GCA_900320345.1 uncultured Lachnospiraceae bacterium
ATCAATGCTTATGTTACAGTCCGGGCACGAAAAACTCTGGGAAAAATTGATGTTGTCTCCGTCCACCACATCAACCACCGCCAGTCCGTCGGTAAGCTCAAGTACATTCTCGAGCGAATCCGTAAGACGTTTCTCTATCCCCTTTCTGACTATCAGACGGTCTACCACTATCTCGATGTTATGCTTTATATTCTTATCAAGCTTTATATCCTCGGACAGATCGTACTGGCTGCCGTCAACCATCACCCTCGCATAACCGCTCTTCTTGGCCCTGTCAAAAACCTTCTCATGCTGTCCCTTGCGTCCGCGCACTACAGGTGCCAGCAGCATGAACTTCGTTCCCTCCGGAAGAGCCATGACCGTATCCACCATCTGGTCAACCGACTGGCGCATGATCTCCCTTCCGCAGTTCGGGCAGTGCGGTATACCTATGCGCGCATATAAAAGGCGCAGATAGTCGTAGATCTCCGTGACCGTTCCGACAGTGGATCTCGGATTCCTGTTGGTTGATTTCTGGTCTATCGAGATAGCCGGCGGAAGGCCTTCGATGCTCTCAACCTCAGGCTTCTCCATCTGCCCCAAAAACTGTCTTGCATAAGAAGACAGCGACTCCATATACCTTCGCTGTCCCTCCGCATATATCGTATCAAATGCAAGTGACGACTTCCCCGAACCCGATAACCCCGTCAGCACCACCAGCTGATCCCTCGGGATATCGATGTCTATATTCTTAAGGTTGTGTTCACCCGCACCTCTTATCCTTATGTATTTCCTGCCATCCATCTTAACTGCCATATCCAGATTCCGCTTCTTTCATAAAAATATTCACATCAGTATTACTACGAACTTTTGTTCTATGATAACACCCGGAAACTTTTTTGTAAAGTTATACCGTCAACCGGAAACGGCAGGATCGCCGCTTGTTTTTTGGGGTTGAATACGCATATTTCGTGTGCTATTATATCTATAACCGTATTTGGAACGGACACATATGATCAGGAGGGTTAATCAATGGCTAAGTTTAATGTCGGTGATATAGTAGGTTATCAGAAGGACACCAAGGAATGGCAGATAATCAAGATCGAGATGGTAGAAGGTAAGCATTCCGAAGATATCGTGTATACGATAAAGAAAGTTAAAGGACAGGATATGGGCAAAAAGGTCGAAACAGAAGCAGAAAACCTTCTTTGATCTTCATTTTGTCAATAAACGATACAACTTACAGTATATAAAAGAGATCAGCTCAGATCAGCTGATCTCTTTTTATTCCGAACTGTATCTCACCTCAAGGTTATCAAGGAAGTATGCTTCGTGCGTATCCTGCGCTACAGCGACCAGGGTTATCGTCTCCTCCATCAGATAGCGCCTCTGCACATTTATCGAGAACTGTTTGACACCGGATTCCTCAGACATCTCATGAAGATACTGATAATCGCATTCCACCCATTGCTCACTTCCGAGATTCGCATATACATCATATTCACGTCCGTCTATCGATTCAAGATAGCCGTTTATGCTCACTGCGGGATCGCCTTCGTTCACATTAAGATATAATGTTGTCCCGTCACGGTTAACACCGCGGATCTCGGTCAGTACATAAGCAACATTTTGCGAAGCATCCATGTTCATACCGTCATACAGTCCCGCCGACGTTGCCGCCTTCTCCGGGTTTACCTTAGCGGACTTAAGATACGGCGGTTCATAATATATGCCTTCAAAATCTATCGTGCTTATGCGGTTGCCGTCCTCATCCTTCTCACCTATCATCTCTCCCGCTATACATCTCTCGGCCGTCTCGAAGATTACCATGTCAGGGAACATCAAGTTTACATAATACTGGAGATACTTATAATTGTGCCAGTGCACAAAATACACTTCGCTGAACCTGTCCTGGTAGAACTTATGGTAATTTCCGAAATAACTGTCGCAGAACACGAGCAGTCTCCTGTTATTACCGCACTCGGAATTTGTAAAATGCGAATAAAACGAATTATCCGTAAGCATCACTGACTCAAACAGATAAGACGTCATATCGTTTCCCCTGTCGTTGATAAGAGCATAATGCGGGACCGTATCATCTATCGTAAACTTCGCAACATCAAGCGTGTCTCTGTGCTCCATCAGCCTTAGATAATCATCCCTTGTAAGCGGCTTTACATCATCAAATGCGGCCTGGATCCTCTTATCGATCAGCTCATGTCCGATAAAAGCTCCGTCTTCATTCCAGTGCGTCGCATCATACAGCTTGTTATACACTACCTGATGCTCCTTCGCCGCCTTAAGTTCCTCGTCGGGAATTATATACCTTACATCCTTCTCATTAAGTTCCTGCCTCATATAATCGATTATTCCCGGACGCTCCTCATTGACATGGATCGAATCCGGAAAATATTCGGGATATATCGATTTCTTGTCGGGACAGAGAAAATAAACGAACTCGATATCCTTTTCCTTAAGATATCCATCCGTAGCGGCAAGAAAATCAACAAAGGTATCAAGATATCCCTCATCGGTGTTCATATGCTGATAGCCCTTTATGTAGGAAGGATCCTTGTAAAATATCTGCCCGTCCTTACCGTACATGAACAGGGGATGCACCATAACATGGAACAGCTTGTCATTTAATTCCGTGTATGCTTCTATCGCCTGCTCGCGGAAGCCGATACGGTCATTAAGATAGTCCTCGACCTTGGTGTTCGTCTTAAGCGTCCAGTCAAGCCCGGGCCATTCCGCCAGCATCTTGTTATCGATCGACGAGATCTGCTTCTCCTTCGTATTAAGGAAGGCTGCAGGCACGATCATGCATGCCAGGAAACACAGTATGAAAATTATGTTTGTAAGTTTCTTTTTCATTTACCTGCCACTCTCACCGGTCAGAATCTGAAATAAATAAACGGATTATACGTCGAATTGACTATAAACAGCATACTCAGCAGGAAAAGCACTATCAGCAGGATCCTGCGTATGATACACACGCTCTTATCGGGAGCCGACTGCGTGAATCCGGCATAAACCGACAGCGCACGCCCCTTAAGGATCTCCTTCCACGGAACGCTTGCAAGTATCCCTATAACGAGAAGGACTGCCATCTTATTATCAAGATAAAATCTTGCGGAAAATTCCGTGTAACCATGTGCACCCCTGCCAAACATCGCACCGATATATGCAAGAGTATCGGGTACATTTTCCAGTTTGAAAAGCACCCATCCGAACATCACCACGAGCATCGTATACAGCCATTTAAGGACAGACGGCACCTTTGCAAAAGGATCAGGCTTGCCGCTTTTCCTGAAGTATCTCTCGATCAGCATGAAAAGCCCGTGCCACAGTCCCCATATAAGGAAACTCCACGCTGCCCCGTGCCATATACCTGTCGCCAGGAAAACTATGAGCAGATTAACATATACATTGCCCCTGCGGTTGCCCCCAAGCGGTATATACAGATAATCCCTGAACCAGCTTGATAATGATATATGCCATCTGCGCCAGAATTCGGTTATCGATCTCGAGATGTACGGATAATTGAAATTCTCAAGGAAATCAAATCCGAATATCTTGCCGAGTCCTATTGCCATGTCGGAATATCC
>ONRZ01000297.1 GCA_900320345.1 uncultured Lachnospiraceae bacterium
TATAAAGAATCGTTTGAAAGGCTTACAGATATAAGTCCGGAGCATGAAATAACAGCGATACATAACACAGTTATTATTCCTGTAGCCGTTTTTTTCTTGTCGATCTCCGCAAAATATGACCGTCTGATCAGAACGATACAGCACAAAACCGATATTGTGAAAACAGTGACCGTTATACTCACAGTGTTAAACGGGATACCAAGCACAAGCATGACAAAAGCTGTCATCGAATACGCCGAAATACCCACCGGAAAACTCAGCAATGTTTCATATATTCCAAACTTTTTCCCATAGGCCGCTGCCGTAAGCAGATATCCGAAGAGAAATACCATCAATATAACAACAACCTGTTTTATAAAAAAGCCCGTGCTCATTTCTCCGATATAGGCAGCTATCATATCACTCATACTCCGCCACCTCCTTATCGTAGTAATCCTTTGTCATTATGTAGATATCCTCTTCCTCTGTTCCGTCCACAGTGTTCCAGAGTATCACAAGCTCATCCGCATCAAAAACGGTCTCTCCGTTTGAATCGGGCATAATGTTCATATATGCCCTGATGGTATCAAGCAGCTCATAATAATACCAGTAATAATTAAAATAACGCCCCGGCTCATCCTGTATGTCATTATACATAAAGCAATACCGAAACATATCATTTGTAATACCCAATTCGGTAAAATCTTCTGCCAATCTGTCTTCATCAATCATGGTTCCGTTCATCTTATCATCACGTATAGTTGATGCTCCGGCATAATCCAGAAATGAATATACATCTTTGGCATGATAATAGGCATACAAAAAATGCTTATGCTGTTCTTCTACCTGATAAAGCAGAAACTCCTCATCCTTAACATATACTTTCTTATCTTTAAACAGAAGCATGAGCAGACTGTCGGGATATTCACCGTTTTCAAGGAATTCCGTCTGATAGAAAGTCTGGTTTAACGGTCTGTAAATCGGCAAAAGCTTACCGAGCAGCCTAATATCATACAGTCCGCTCATAAGCGCGATCAAGACTCCGAAACACAGAAGGATACGGTTCTTATATTCTCTTTTCTGTCAAACAGCTTCTTAAGTGCCTCCATGCCGTATTTCCACAATCCCGTCAAAGTCTTTCTGTTTATGATACAGTTAACGATAAGAAATACGGTTCCGACTGCCGCGCTTACGATCTGGTCCTTTGTGACCGTAGCATAAGCCGCATATACCACATACATGATGAGCGAAACCGAAAACATCCCGATCCTGTATTTTACGGGATAGCATTTTTTTGAAAAATATGTCCCGATGGCAAAGTATACGATGTAGGTGACTGCCGTTGCAAGCGCCGCACCGATACCTTTATATCGCGGCACCAGCAGAGTGTTTCCGATCAGATTGCATATTATCGCCGCAAGCGAAGCATAGTTAAAATACTTTATCTTACCTGTAAATTTAACACCCTGTCCCGTCATCTCAAACATGATGCTCAGTATGGGCATAAGCGTAAGAAACGGGATTATGTAAACCGCTTCCCTGTAAGCCCTGCCAAGTATCAGAACAATAAGTCCTCTGAATATCGTAAGCAGGAAAGCGGCACACATACATAGGAACTGCACCTTGTCGAACATATCCGCAAAGAAATCCTTGCACTCTTCTTCCGGACGGCTCTCATACTTTTCCATCGCAACCGGTGACCAGAAAGCGACGAAGGTTATCTTGACCGTCAGGATTATTGTCATGATCTGCATGGCGGAACCGTATATCCCGGTTTCAGAAAAATCATTGAATATCTTGATCGACCACTTATCCATCGACGAGAGCAGCCACTCCATAAGAAGCATGGGGATGAAAGGTATCCCGTATGCGAGCAGCTCCTTTTCGCTCACATCATGTCTTGTTATTCCTTCCTTTCGGGTCACATACAGATACCTGATACCGATCAAAAGCGTGACCGTACCCAACGATAGGGTAAATGCATACATGACAACCCTGAAATCGCTGCCGAGAAGATATGCAAACAGTATTATGAACGAAACATTGAGGACCTTCGAGAGAATGTTAAGGTTAGAATAAAGTACTCCGTTCTGCTCCATCCTGATGTTAAGGAACAAAAACCTCTCAAACACCGAGATAACGGTATATGCGACCACGGGAATTATGATATCGATCCCGCTTGCTCCGAACAAAAAAGTGTTGAACA
>ONRZ01000178.1 GCA_900320345.1 uncultured Lachnospiraceae bacterium
AGATGATCGAAAAATTCCCAGCTTGTCATCTTCCCCGGTGTCTTAAGCCAGATATAAGGTGCGTCAGTTCCTCCGTAAACCGTGTATCCCGCATCCTTAAGCCCGTTTAAGATATATGAAGCATTCCTCATATAATGATCGACCAGTCCGCGTATCTCCATTTTTCCTGTTTGAGAATAAACTGCCTCTCCGGCTCTCTGAACGATATATGGTGCACCGTTATACTTGGTACTGTGCCTTCTTGCCCAAAGAGTGTGAAGAGAAGTCCCTTCACGTACCAGATCCTTCGGTACAACCGTATATCCGAGCCTTACTCCTGTAAATCCGGCATTCTTTGAAAATGAATGGAGTTCTATGGCACAGGTCCTTGCACCGCTGCATTCGTAAATACTGTGAGGGATCCCTTCCGTCCTTATATAAGCCTCATAAGCCGCATCGTATATTATGATCGAGCCGTGCTCATTGGCATGATCCACCCACTTTTGCAATTCTTCCTTATTTATTATCGCACCTGTGGGATTATTTGGAAAGCACAGATAAATGATATCCGGCACTTTTTTGGGTATCTTTGGAGCAAATCCGTTATCCGCCGTACACGGCATATAAATGATATCCGAAAATCCCTGTGCACTTTCACTGTACTGCCCGCCACGTCCTGCCATAACATTTGAATCAACATATACAGGATATACCGGATCGCACACCGCTATCGTATTATCAAGAGCAAATATCTCCTGGATATTGCCGGAATCGCATTTTGCTCCGTCGGATACGAAGATCTCATCGGCAGTAATGTCGCATCCTCTTGCCTTATAGTCATTTTCCGCTATCGCGTTCCTTAAAAAATCATATCCAAGATCCGGAGCATAACCCCTGAAGGTCTCTTCCTTTCCCATTTCATCGACTGCTTTATGCAGAGCATCCGTTATCGTCGGCGTAAGGGGCCTGGTCACATCCCCGATACCAAGCCTTATTACCTTCTTATCCGGGTTGTCCTGAATGAAGGCATTGACCTTCTTCCCTATCGTAGAGAAAAGATAGCTCCCGGGCAGCTTGAGATAATTATCATTGATCTTTATCATCCTTTTTGATCTCCTTCTTAAGATTCCTGTTTTTATAAGTCGATAATGCCGGTAAATACCGTGACCGCAGGTCCCGTCATATATATATGATTATCTCTTTCATCCCATTCAACTTCGATATCTCCGCCAAGAACATGAACGGTTATCTTCCTGTCGGTAAGTCCGTTAAGTACACAGGCAACCCCCGTAGCACAGCATCCGGTCCCGCAGGCAAGTGTCTCACCGGTCCCGCGCTCCCAGACACGCATCCTTACGTTCTGCCTGTCGATGACCTTAACGAATTCCGTATTTGTACGGTTGGGAAAGCTTGTGTGATGTTCTATGAGCGGACCTGCAGTCTCAAGTCCAACGGTATCGGGATCTTCAAATATGACCGCATGAGGGTTCCCCATGGATACACAGGTCATCCGGTATTCCCTGCCGCCTGCCTCTATAGGTTCATCGATCACCCTGTCATTTTTTGAGAGGACCGGGATCTTATCGGGATAAAGTTCGGGTTCACCCATATCAACCCGGATCAGTTCTGCCAGACCGTTTTTTTCCGTAACGGATATCTTTTTGATCTTTCCATAGCTTTCAATCGTAAAATCCTTCTTATCCGTCATCCCGTGGTCATATACAAACTTGGCGACACATCTTATACCGTTACCGCACATCTCGGCCCGGCTTCCGTCTGCGTTATACATTTCCATCTCAAAATCGGCTGCTTCCGACGGATTAATGAATATAACTCCATCGGAACCTATCCCAAAATGCCTGTCACTTAGGCGTATGACCGCTTCCTTTTTCTTATCCTGTTCTATGGTCTGCGTAAACCCGTTGATATACACATAATCATTACCGCAGCCCTGCATCTTTGTAAATTCAATCTTCACCGGTCTTACCCTGCCTTTTCCATTTTAACTGATAAGGGCACTTCGGACATGTGTCCGAAGCGCCCTTGCTTCCTAAGGAATTATAAACTCTTTTCTGTTTAACGTCAATAAAGATACATTTTCATTACTTCATTGTCCAGATCACGGTCCGATCATATAAAAATAACATATGTATTGTTTGTTGCTTATGTTCTTTTCATTTTTCATTTTGATATGAAAAATTAAATCTTCTTGTAACAAATAACTGTATGGTAGCGGTCTTCTTGACACGATATCGCGTAAAATAGTATAATTAGGAGTCCGTGCAGCCGGGGAATCAGCGGCTCCCTGTACCTGAAATCCGCTATAGCAGGGGTGATGCACTGTTGAGGGTATTTATCGTATACAGCTGCCCTTCGTAAGCGGCGTTGATATCCGGGTCTTACGCGGCGGGAATCCATGAACCGTGTCAGGTCAGGAATGGAGCAGCACTAAGTGGAACCTCCCGGGTGCCGTAAGGGTGCCTGGATTGAGCAGGCTGCGAAGGTAACGTGTATGTGATGGTATTCGAGGCAGTGCGCACGGACATTTGATTTCTTAATGATCTTACAGCTTTCCCTGTTTAAACATAAGTATCATTTCACTACCGACACTCAGTCTGTTCCTGTATTCCGGAATTTCTTCCCTGCTGTACCACTTAGCTTCACTTATCTCATCCTCCTGACGGACCACTGTATCATCTCCGTCAACCTCGGCAACATAACCTATCATGTGCGCTCCGGATATACCCCAGGGCTGATCCTTGTAGAACCTCACATTTTTCACCTTAAGACCGACTTCCTCAAATACCTCCCTGTGTACCGCATGCTCGAAGGATTCTCCTACCTCCACATAACCCGATACCAGCTCAAGCCTTACATTTTTCGGCCGATGCAGATTTTTTACAAGAAGAAGTCTGTCACCGCATGTTACCGCAACTATCACGGCCGGTGCAATATGCGGATACATCGTATATCCGCACTCGGTGCATACAAAGGCTCTTTCTGTTTCCGAGGGTACTGTAGCAGCACCGCAGCATCCACAGTGCGTTGATACTCTTCTCCAGTTTCTTATATGATAGCCTGTAGCCCCCGCAAATACCATAAATACGGGATCCAGCTCCCTGAACCTGTGTATCCTCAGATAGAAATACTCCCTGTCCGTACCCCCCTCTTCAGGGGGAAGTTCTTCAAGCTTCCTATAAAAAGTTAAATTATCCTTTATCTTTTGAGGCAATTCTGTGGCTTCATAGTAGAATTCGCCGCTGATCTCGAATAAATAATAGGCGCTATCTATAATTCCCTTGCTTGCAAACCCGCATATTTCCTGGTAATCAGAACATCTTGGCAGGGTAATGATCCCACCCTCTCTCTTAACCAGGATACCATCGCTTTCATAGTTCAAAAGATAGTCTTCAGAGCATATTTTCCTGCTAATATAGTCCGGATTATATTTTTTGGGGTCAATTTCATGTATCATTTCTGCTATTCTCCCTGTAATATGCTTTTTTCATCCTTCTCACATTTCAGTCTTTT
>ONRZ01000179.1 GCA_900320345.1 uncultured Lachnospiraceae bacterium
CAGAGGGTGGTAGATACGCTCAGGGAAGTCGATATCATCGCCGCAGAGGATACGAGGAACAGCATCAAGCTGCTAAACCACTTCGGGATAAAGACGCCGATGACCAGTTATCATGAGTATAACAGGTACGATAAGGCAGCGGAACTTATAGACAGATTAATGGAAGGAAAGGATATTGCCCTTATCACCGATGCGGGAACACCGGGGATATCGGATCCGGGTGAAGTATTCGTAAAGATGTGTATTGAAGCAGGTATCCGGGTGACATCGCTTCCGGGAGCCTGCGCCTGCATAACGGCACTTACGATGTCGGGACTTAAGACAAGAAGATTTTGCTTCGAAGCATTTTTGCCTGCCGATAAAAAGGAAAGGCAGGAAATACTTGAAGAGTTGAGAGATGAAACACGTACCGTCATCATATATGAAGCTCCTCATCACTTAAAAAAGACACTTGAGGAACTAAGGGAAGTGCTCGGGAACAGGAATATAGCGTTGTGCAGGGAGCTTACCAAGCAGTTTGAGGAGGTATTGCACTTCACTTTTGATGAGGCGCTTTTATATTACAGCCAAAATGAGCCCCGCGGTGAGTACGTACTGTGTATAGAGGGCGTGGACAGGGAGACACTTAAGCTTAATGAGATAAAGTCCTGGCAGGAACTTACGATAGAGGAACACATGAAGCTGTATGAAGAGAAGGGCATTGAACGTAAGGAATGCATGAAGAAAGTGGCCAAAGACCGCGGTATTACCAAGCGAGAGGTCTATGATGCGTTACTTGACGTGAAAAATTAAAGCAATATTTAATTTTAGATGATAAATGGTGCGATTCCCGAAAAAACGGGAAGATCCAAATATTTATATAACGAGGAGCAAAAATGGAGAACAAAGGAAAGTACTACATCACGACAGCAATAACCTATACTTCGGGAAAGCCGCATATAGGGAATACCTATGAGGCTATCCTTGCGGACAGTATCGCAAGATACAAGAGGCAGGAGGGATATGACGTATTCTTCCAGACAGGGACCGATGAACACGGACAGAAGATAGAGGAGAAGGCGGCTGCGGCAGGCACAACGCCCAAGGAATTTGTGGATAACGTAGCCGGCATAGTAAAAGGGCTGTGGGATCTGTGCGGTACATCCTATGACAAGTTCATAAGGACGACCGATCCCGACCATGAGAGGCAGATACAGAAGATATTTAGGAGACTCTACGATCAGGGTGATATCTATAAGAGCACATATGAAGGCCTGTATTGTACGCCGTGCGAATCATTCTGGACAGAATCCCAGCTTGTTGACGGAAAGTGTCCCGACTGCGGCAGAGAGGTTAAACCTGCCAAGGAAGAAGCATACTTTTTCAAGATGAGTAAATATGCCGACAGGCTTATAGAGCATATAAACACGCATCCTGAGTTCATACAGCCGGTTTCAAGGAAGAATGAGATGATGAACAATTTCCTTCTCCCCGGCCTGCAGGATCTGTGCGTGTCAAGAACCTCGTTCAAATGGGGCATCCCGGTTGATTTTGACGATAAGCATGTGGTCTATGTATGGCTTGATGCCTTAAGCAACTATATAACCGGTATCGGATATGATGCGGAAGGCAATTCGAGCGATCAGTATAAAAAGTACTGGCCGGCGGATCTTCATCTTATAGGAAAAGATATAGTAAGGTTCCATACCATCTACTGGCCTATCTTCTTAATGGCACTCGGCGAGCCGCTTCCAAAGCAGGTATTCGGACATCCCTGGCTTTTACAGGGTGGCGAGAAGATGAGCAAGTCAAGGGGTAACGTTATATATGCCGATGATCTTGTGAATATGTTCGGGGTTGACGCGACCAGATACTTTGTACTCCATGAGATGCCTTATGATAATGACGGAGTGATCACCTGGGAACTTGTAGTCGAACGCTATAATTCGGAACTTGCCAATGTTCTTGGAAATCTTGTGAACAGGACGATATCCATGAGCAATAAGTATTTTGACGGATATGTACGTACCACGGGAGTGACCGAGGCGGTCGATGATGATCTGAAAGCCGTAGTTACCGGATGCAGGGATAAGGTCAATGCAAAAATGGGGACATTAAGGGTAGCGGATGCGATATCGGAAGTATTTACCCTGTTCCGCCGCTGCAACAAATATATAGATGAGACGGAGCCCTGGGTACTGGCCAAATCGGAGGATAAGAAGGACAGGCTGTCAGAGGTTATGTATAATCTGGTTGAATCGATCTGCATCGGTGCAAATCTGCTGATACCTTTCATGCCCGATACCGCAAACAGGATACTCATGCAGCTTCACGGTACCGAGAGGGATTATGATCTCTTGAATGAATATGGTCTCATGGCATCCGGGACTAAAGTTACTCAGGAACCTGAGATGTTGTTTGCCCGCCTTGACCTTAATGAGATAATGAAAAAGGTCGAGGAGATAAGAGCAGCCCAGAAGGCTGAGTATGAGCGCGAGAACGGGATAAGCCCGGAAGATAAGGAAGAACCTGTGATCGATATAGAAGCAAAACCCGAGATAGAGTATGATGATTTTGCGAAGCTTCAGCTTCAGGTGGGTGAGATAATAGCCTGCGAAGAGGTAAAGAAGAGCAAGAAGCTTCTGTGCAGCAAGGTCAAGATAGGAAGCGGGGTCCGCCAGATAGTTTCGGGTATCAAGGCATATTACAAGCCGGAGGAGATGGTCGGTAAGAAGGTAATGGTCCTTGTAAACCTTAAGCCGCGTGAGATCGCAGGTGTGATGTCCGAGGGAATGCTCCTGTGTGCGGAAGATGCGGAGGGCAACCTGGCTCTCATGGTCCCCGAGAAGCAGATGCCGTCCGGAGCCGAGATAAGTTAGGCTGTATCAAAGATAAAGAATGACAGTATGGTCATTAGAGTGTTATAATATATGTTGAGGGAAAAGGGAGTTAAATGATTAAGGAGGGATTATTATGAGAAAAATCACATCAATTATTCTTGTCGCGGCAATGATCATGGGAATGACGGTCAGTGCCGCGGCATCAGACACTATCGTAATCGTATCTGAGAACACTGCGGAAGCAACATCGACACCAACACCAACAACGGAACCTACGGCAACACCGACACCTACTCCCGAACCCACTCCGACAGCAGGAGCAACTGCAGACACTGCGGTACAGACAAACACAGCCGTAACGGTAACGAGCAACAAGACATATTTAGCGCTCGGAGCGGATCTGAGTGCGGATCAGAGGAGCACGGTGCTTGCTCTTATGGGTATCGCGGAAGCCGATCTTCCTAACTATGATGTTGTATATGTGACCAATCAGGAGGAGCATCAGAGGCTGGATACTTATATCGATCCCGCTGTTATAGGAAAAAGATCGCTCTCATCCGTTGTGGTCAGGGCAGCTGAAGCAGGTCACGGAGTTACGGTCACTACCAAGAATATCAACTATTGTACCGAAAATATGTACAGGAACGCTCTTATCACGGCCGGTGTTGATAAGGCATATGAGCGTATGTCCGGGACAACGGTAAGCGACAAGGCACTGGATACGGCGCTCAATGAGCTCGTTACGACAGGAGAGCTTAAGCAGGCTGTCGGAAATGATGCCAAGGCAGAGGAGATCATTTCCTATGTTAAGGCACAGATCGCAGCCAACCACCTGGAAACAGAGGAAGAGATAGAGGCGGCGATACGTCAGGGAATGAAGGATCTGAACGTTCAGCTCACGGAAGAGGATATCAAGAAGACCGTCAAGCTCATGATGAAGATAAAAGCAATGGGCATTGATTTCAATGTACTGGCTGAGCAGGCTGATGATATCTATGCAAAGTATAAGGATAAGATCAATGCCGGGACTTTCAATATTGATGATGTAAACCTTGAAGATCTGGGGCTCGGCAAGCTGGTCAAGAATGCGGTCGGCGGATTTTTCAAGGAGGTTGGCGATACCGTTAAGGAGTTCTTCAGCGGTCTGTTCACCAAGTGGAAATGATCAATGGGTGGAAAAGGATATGAGATCCGGCCCATCATGAAACAGGAATGGGATGATGCCATGAAGCTTGCATGGGATACATTCCTGATATATGAGGCACCGGATTATTCGGTCAGAGGAGTACACAATTTCAGGAATTTTGTCCGGGATCCGCTGCTTAAGAAAATGTTTACCTATGGCGAGTATATCGCCATAGGTGCCTTTTCGGACAGAAGGATGGTGGGGATAATAGGCGTACGTAATACAAACCATATATCCCTGCT
>ONRZ01000300.1 GCA_900320345.1 uncultured Lachnospiraceae bacterium
CATGTCAAGGAAAACGGAACCTTCATCCGACATGGGAACAGGGACAAAGGTATATGTAAAGGGGTTTGCGATAAATGCCTCGGAACGGCTTTCGCGTTTCTTAGTTCCGGATACTGTATCTCCCGAGCAGGCCATCATGGGTATATCACCTTCAAAAAATCGAAGGATAACGGCATCATAGTTGTTCTCGATCTCATCACAGGCATCAAGATTCACACCGCTGTCACTTAAGAACTGCTGTATTTTTTCAAGGGACGGCCGCATATACTCGCCGGCTGAAGGATCAAGTGAATTGAGCTTTTTAACAGCCTCTGCATCATTTGCCACTGTCTCACAGAAAAACGGATAGATCGTCAGAGAAAAAAGAGAGGTCGTCTCCTGCTGAGTAAAGCCCATCAGCGGATTTTCATAACCTTTCTTGCGAAACGCATCACATACATCCACCAGTTCCTTATAGGTAGTCGGAACGCTGAGGCCTTCTTTCTCAAAAAGACTCTTGTTAACAAGCATGCCGTAGGTATTTGAAAAAACCGGGACCATCGGAAGCGTACCGTCATCCGTCTTCAGAATGATATTGCTGCGGATACAGTCAAGATCAAGACCTAACTTCTGATCCGTCAGATCCTCGGCATGATCTATAGAGGATCTGTACTGATCTCTTCCGTACATCCAGGAATAATTTACGTAGATGTCAGGGGCATCATTCCCGTTTAAGACCGTGCCTATCATGTTGTTATAATCATCAACCTTTGTATAAACAAGTTCCGCATTGGGATAATAGTCGTTGAAATGATCGATCTCAGCCTCGAGCGCCTCAAAGTTGTCGTAGCCTCCGGCAATTGCTAAATGACAGCCGGTCGAAGTATCAAGTGACGGCTTAAAACCTTCCTCAACTGCCGCTTCCTGCTTCTTTGAGCCGCATGCAGCCAGACTTAAGATCATCAACACCGACAAAAACATACACATTATTTTTTTCATTATCATCCTCTTCCTTCCTTGATCCTGCGGATCTCCTTGATAACTAATTTTATATCTATGGGCTTTGCATCATCCTCTTCCTTCCTTGATCCTGCGGATCTCCTTGATAACTAATTTTATATCTATGGGCTTTGCGATATGCCCGTTCATTCCCGCATCCAGACATTCCATGATGTTTTCGGAAAATGCGTCTGCCGTCATCGCGATTATCGGGATGGAGGCTGTCCACGGCCTCTCAGATCTACGGATCGCTCTGGTTGCGTCAAGTCCGTTCATCTCAGGCATCTGTACATCCATAAAGATCAGTTCATAACTGCCCTCTTCTGCCGAGTTCATCATATCCACACATATACGTCCGTTTTCCGCGCGATCTGCAGTTATCCCGAACATGGCAAGCATGGCGGATATGATCTCCCAGTTGATATCATTATCCTCTGCCACAAGGATATTAAGTCCATTAAGATCTGAATAATCATCCTCGGGTTCGATCGATCTTGACTCTTTTCCGATAAGATCGTTGATCTTATCATAAAGCGTTGAACGGAAAAGCGGTTTGCTGACAAAGCCGTTCGCTCCGGCAGCTTTTGCCCTATCTTCTATATCCGACCAGTCATATGCCGATATCAGAAGGATCGGAGTTCTTGTGTCTATCTGAGAGCGGATCCGGCCGATCGTTTCAAGTCCGTCTATTTCAGGCATTTTCCAATCAACTATGATGACATTGTAATCCTTACCGGAAAGATGCCTGTGCTCGATCATTCCGAGTGCTTCCGGTCCGTTATTCGCCTGCTCCACGGATGCTCCGAGAGACGAAAGGGTATCGGCTGCCGTCTTAAGCATGATCTCATCATCGTCAACGATCAGAACATCTATCGGTTCAAGCTGCATATCCTCACGCTGCCTGTCGGCTACCGGAATATCAAGTACAACCGTGAAGGTCGTTCCCTTGCCCTGCTCGCTCTTACATTCTATCGTTCCGCCTATAAGTTCGACCATCTGCTTTGTTATGGCAAGTCCGAGCCCGGTTCCCTGAATACTGTTGACACGGCTGTCTATCTGACGCGAGAAAGGCTTATACATGGTCTCCATAAATTCCGGGCTCATTCCGATTCCCGTATCCGCTACAACATATGTCAGCCGGATGCAGCCCTGTGTGGCACTCTTTTCTTCTTTAAGATCCACACTGACACTCCCGCCCGGTTCCGTGTATTTAATGGCATTGGAGAGTATATTGATATAGATCTGATTAAGACGCAGCTGGTCTGTGTACAGATATTCCTTTTCCATATGATTGATATGGAA
>ONRZ01000274.1 GCA_900320345.1 uncultured Lachnospiraceae bacterium
TACAATAAACGTCAGGACTGCATTTATTGCAGCAATTACAAAGTATGTAATAAGCATCCGTACCCCATCTTCACCGGTATTAATATACGATGAACCTGATTTTTCCACCGGAACAAACAGTCCTTCCGTATAACCGGCAAAATTCAATATACTTTTTAAGCATTGGCATTCTCCTGCTCTGTACTGTTTGTATCCAGGAAGGAAAGTGCTGCAAGATTTGTGGCGTTTCTCTTAAGTCGTCTGAATAAGTAGATCTGGAATATAAATATCGGAATTACCATGACCAATACCATACCGGCACCAATATATACTGTTCTCTCTATTTCCGCTGTCATAGTCTCTGCATTATCCCCGGCATGTATGAGCGTGTTTGCAGCAAAAAAGTCAAAAACAGTATGACAAAACACAGGGACAAAATATGCAAGAAGGTATTCTTTTACTACAGACCCTCTGCCTGTTACTTTGTTATATCTGGCAAGCCCTAGATGCCTTCCCATGGCAAGATGCATAATACAACAAGTGTAATGATCAGTTTTGCAAGTTCTTCATTCAGTGCTGCTGAAAAAAGCGCATGATTGAAACTGGCAAGTAATGCAGGTCCCTCTGTAGGGGTAAACCCGGTTACAGCCCTGAATCCAAGTCCGATCATTATGAAAAAAACAAATGAAATCGGCACTGATAAAAGTCCGAGTAATACCGGCAGCAAAGCCTGTCCTCTTGAAATCCTGTAGACTCCTTCCCAGGCAATCATATTCTTGTAAAGAATACCAATAATAATCAAACATAGAACAAAACTGATGATCGATACCATATTTTTCCCCTTTCTATTTCCATGATCTTATTCCGCCTTTATATAAACAAATCATCTAATGTCAAGACTCTTGTAATATGTTCCGTATTGGCTTTGAATATCAAAGCATCAATATTCCAATTCATTGAGCATTAAATGATTCAGATCAGATCAGACACATTTTGGGCAAGTTTTACCCGATACTCCTTTTCTTATTTCATCTCCACCAGAACAGCTTCCTCCGGATCAAAATAATCATCCATGCTGCTGCTAAGGCCTGCAGCCATATATGCCCGTTCAAATGAGATGCTGTATATATTGCTGAGATAAACAAAGGTACTGTCTTTAGCTGCTCCACTCATCCTGCCACTGATCTCAAGCCTGTACTTATAGTTATGATCATCTGTACTCCAGGTTCCGTCGCTCATCTCATAATACCGGACCAAAGTAACAAACTCGCCTGAAGCAAGATTCTCTTCTGTAAGTTCCGGATCCGTTGCTTCATATGTTTCTATGACTGTTATAGTCTCATCCTTAGGTGCAAGCGAAAGGCAGAACTCCTCAAACGCTTTCTCGTCCCCATACGAAGCAAACGAGAACTTCTGATACTTGGATTTATCGTTTGTCCAATACAGATAAAGCCACGGTCCGGAATCGCCTGAGTCTGCCGATTCCTCTCTTGCCTTGACAGTTCCACCACTGACCAGATTGCAGAACTGCTTCCACTGATCATCGGTAAGTTCTATTGTTCCTATCTGCGTAGTATCCTGCTCCGTACAGGGGCCGTAATCATCCTTCCGCTCTCTGGTCTCATTAAAGAAAAAATGCTTTCCATCCTCGACATAGAACCTGTACCTCTGATAATACGCATCATAATTGATGTTTTCTTCTGTATAATAAAAGTCGTTGATATCATCCATCTGGATATCAGTACCAACTACATACATTTTACTTAACAAAGACACTTTTTCCGTATTCTCTCCGTTTCCACAACCAATGAGCATCATACAAAACACTATTCCTGTTATGATCAGAAAATGCTTTCTCATCTATCTGTTACCCCAGAATCTATCAACCTGTTTTTCAATACACTTCCTTATCCCGACGCTTATTTACTGTAGGATACTTTCATTTATATACTTATAACAGTCACATATCTCATCATGGTCATTTATGATCCCACAGGCCTGAAGATGCGAGTATATCGTGATCTCTCCTACATACTTAAAGCCCCTCTTCTTAAGGTCCTTCTTTGCTATTATCCAGTTTCTCTGCTCATCCATAGTTCTATATCCAGCTATAATCTCCACC
>ONRZ01000181.1 GCA_900320345.1 uncultured Lachnospiraceae bacterium
ATATATCTATTTTGCAAGGCTTGATTCCAGGATAGACGGCATAGAGGTCTACGATGCGAGGATAAGAGGAGGAGAGTCACTGGCACGCAGGTATCCGGCGGATGCTGATATAGTGACCGGAGTACCGGAATCGGGGATCACTGCGGCAGTCGGATTTTCAAGACAGTCGGGCATACCTTTTCAGACGGTTTTCCATAAGAACAGTTATATCGGCCGTACCTTCATAAAGCCGTCTCAGGAAGAAAGAGAGGAGGCAGTTGCCCAAAAACTTAATATCATAAAGAGTGTTGTCAGGGATAAGAGGATAGTGCTCATAGACGATTCGATAGTGAGGGGAACAACGATCAGAAAACTGATCGAGATGCTCTTCGATAGTGAGGGGAACAACGATCAGAAAACTGATCGAGATGCTCAAAAGTGCCGGTGCTACCGAGGTTCACGTACGCATTTCGTCGCCGCCGTTTCGCTATCCCTGTTACTATGGGACGGATATACCCTCCGGCAATCAGCTTATCGCCGATAACTATTCAAAGGAAGAACTTAAGGATATGATAGGAGCGGATTCCCTTGAGTATATGGAGATAGAAGATCTGCATGACATGGTAGGCGATCTTCAGGTATGCAAGGCCTGTTTTAACGGAGATTATCCTGACTGACCGCCCTAAGATCCATATATGTTTACATGAGAAGATATTTTCCCGAAAACGTTGTATAATCTCTGTAAGACGTTTTTGGAAAGGGAAATACATGACAAAGGACCAGATGATATATCTGCTGATCTTCTTAGTGGTCAGCATGTGCGTTATTATCGTATTGCTTGTAAGGAAGCGCAGGCTGCTCCCGTTACCTATGGATGAAATGGAGGGGCACGATTTTGAGTATTATTGTGCAGACCTGCTCCGCTACAACGGATATGAGGATGTGGAAGTCACCAAAGGGAGCGGAGACTTCGGGGTCGATATACTCATGTCAAAGGGCGAAGTGACCTATGCGGTACAGTGCAAGTGTTACGATAAGCCCATAGGTGTTAAGGCTGTTCAGGAAGTATATGCCGGTAAGGATTATTATGAACGGATGATAGGCGTTGTGATGACCAACCAGTACTTTACACAGCCGGCACGAGAACTTGCATCCAGACTGAGAGTCATCCTCTGGGACAGGGACCGGTTGAAGAATCTTGCGGATTCCGTCGAAATGTAAAAATATGGCAGTATATATTGTGGCAGAATGTCAAATATTGGCACAAGATATTGACGTTTGGCGCATTTAGAGGTATTATATCACGGTAAATAAGGCAAAAGCCTGTAAACCTAATGAGTTAAAGGAGAAAAATCATGAACAAAACAGAATTAGTAGATGCAATGGCTAAGAAGTCAGGTCTTTCAAAGAAGGACACAGCTGCAGCTCTTGAAGCTTTCACAGAGACGATCGCTAAGACACTCAAGAAGGGTGACAAGGTTCAGCTTGTTGGTTTTGGTACATTTGAAGTAGCTAAGAGGGCTGCAAGAGAAGGTAAGAATCCTCAGACAGGTGCTAAGATCAAGATCCCTGCATCAAAGGCTCCTAAGTTCAAGGCTGGTAAGGCTCTTAAGGATACCGTTAATAAGAAATAATCCAAATAACAGATAATAGTATTTGAGACAGAGGGCAGGTAATACCTGCCCTCTGTTTTACACATAATACCTATTGACATAGTAGGTAATTGTGTGGCATAATACCTATCAAAATAATAGGTAAAAGAGGAGCATATAAAAATGGATAAGATGATCTACCTGGATAATGCGGCAACGACTAAGGTTGCTCCTGAAGTTTTTGAAGCCATGAAGCCGTATCTTCTGGAAGAATACGGCAATCCGTCAAGCGCCTATGCCTTTTCCGGCAGGATAGCCGGTAAGGTCACGGAAGCAAGAGATAAAATTGCAGGCGCTATCGGAGCAAAAGAACGGGAGATATTTTTTACGGCCGGAGGCAGCGAGTCGGATAACTGGGCTATCAAGGGAGTCGCGGATGCGCTTAAAGACAAGGGCAACCATATAATCACATCTGCTATTGAACACCATGCGGTGCTTCATACATGTGAGTTCTTAGAGAAGCGGGGATATGAGGTGACTTATCTTCCCGTGGATGAAAACGGACTTGTGGATCCGAAGGAACTTGAGGCGGCAATAAGGCCGTCGACTATCCTAATAACGATAATGTTTGCCAATAATGAGATAGGGACGATAGAGCCCATTGCCGAGATCGGGCGTATAGCGCATGAACACGGGATATATTTTCATACCGATGCGGTACAGGCTTTCGGACATGTTCCGATCGATGTAAATGAAATGAACATTGATATGCTCTCGGCGAGCGGGCATAAGATCAACGGACCCAAGGGTGTTGGTTTCCTATATATAAGGTCGGGAACAAAGATAACCAATCTTATACACGGTGGAGCGCAGGAATACGGCAGGAGAGCCGGAACAACAAATGCCGCAGGGATAATAGGATTTGCCAGAGCGGCGGAGCTTGCCGTTTCCGGTATGGAAGAAACGATAGCATATGAAAGCGGTTTAAGAGACAGGCTTATAGGCAGGATACTGAAGGAGATCCCGTATTCGAGAGTGAACGGAGATCTTAAAAAGAGGTTGTCAAATAACGTCAATATCTGCTTTAGGTTTGTTGAGGGGGAATCTCTGCTCATCCTGCTCGACCAGAAGGGGATATGTGCTTCATCGGGATCCGCATGTACTTCAGGCAGCCTCGATCCGTCGCATGTTCTGCTCGCGATAGGTCTTCCGCACGAGATAGCGCACGGATCCGTACGTCTCACGCTGTCTAAAGAGACAACGGAGGAAGATGTGGATTATACGGTAGAGACACTAAAGCAGATCATAGACAGGTTACGCGGCATGTCGCCCCTGTACGAAGATTTTTTGAGGAAGAACCATCAAGCGAGAGCTTGATTCAGGATGGTTCTGACGAAAGGCCGCCGAACGAAGGTGAGGGGGCAATACATTGGCAGGAAGAACCATCAAGCGAAAGGAGAAAAAATATAATGAGTCAGGTAACGGAATACAGTGAAAAGGTGATGGACCATTTTTCCAACCCGAGAAATGTGGGTGAGATAGAGAACGCCGCCGGAGTGGGAACAGTCGGAAATGCCAAGTGCGGCGATATAATGAGGATGTATCTTGATATAGATGAGGATCAGATCGTTCGCGAGGCAAAGTTCAAGACGTTCGGATGCGGTGCGGCGATAGCTACAAGTTCCATGGCCACAGAACTGGTAAAGGGAAAGAGTGTAACAGAGGCTCTTACCGTAACCAACAAGGCGGTCATGGAGGCACTTGACGGCCTTCCGCCGGTCAAGATACACTGTTCGCTGCTCGCAGAACAGGCAATCCATGCGGCACTTTGGGATTATGCGGAAAAAAACAATATAACGATAGAAGGACTGAAGCCGCCCGTAAATGATATAGATGAAACGGAAGAATTCTATCAGATGTGATCATATTAAAGGTGAACTGATAAATGATGAGAGCACTCTGCGTCATGCAGGGTGCTTTTTCTATGGATGAGTAGCAATTAAGGTAGTAAATAAGGTGGCAAATAGAATGAGATAGTATATGTCGGTATAAATGTCGGTACAAATGTCGGTATAAACTCGGTTGATAAGATAGGAAGAAACGGTACTAAACGCAGAAATTAGTTTTGAAGAAATGGAATAACATTCTTGAAATCTTGAAGAAACGGTACTATAGTCTGTTTACAGTTCTGAAGAAACGGAACAATACTGTTTTGAGGGAACAATACTGTTTTGAGGAGATAATATGTTCAAAAGAAAAGCTTTAGAAAAGCTAAAATATTGGAAAGAAAAAAAGGCACCAAAGTATTCTGTGCTTTTGGAGGGGGCCAGGCGTGTTGGAAAATCTACAATTACCCGAGCATTGCATTATCTCAAACGAGAGATGATGAAACGTTCAAACTTTATTTGGCTGATACAGGGTTATTTACTACCATGATTTTCAGATCGTCAGGGAAGACGGATGAAAACATTTATACGAAATTGTTAAGTGATTCGCTTCCTGCAAATTTGGGATATTTATACGAAAATGCAGTTGCTCAGATGGTCGCCGGATCAGATATAGATCTTTATATCACACATTACATTTACCAGAGCTTGAAACCTTGATAATTTCGAAGTTTTTAGCAATAACAGCAACTTATTTACAACTGATTTACAACATTTGAAATTGCCACGATATGATGAAAATTGAATATGGCGGCTGCTTATGCTTAAGCGGCTTTAACTACCAACAGACAAACCCGCTGCGGGAATGTCAAGAAGATACATGTTGCTGTGTATGGCTTGACTTTCTCGGGCGGGTTTGTTATTTGCGACAATTCTACAGGGCGAAAATGTCGGTATAAAATGTTGGCTCAAACAACAAATTGCCAAGATTCTGTCCCAAAAGCATTGACATTTGTCCCAGAAAACAATATAATGATACTGATGTATAAGAGTATCCATCAGAGAGGAACAAATCAATGAAAAAGCAAAGTATTATGAATTTGGTTAGATATCATGTTGAAAAGAATGAGGAGGCTTTTATTTCTGAGGTTGCTGAGATAGCAAGAGAGTTTGATCAGAGCGGTGATTCTGCTATGGCAACATATCTTATGGAATTAGTGTCTAGT
>ONRZ01000185.1 GCA_900320345.1 uncultured Lachnospiraceae bacterium
CGCTGCTCATCCTTTGCTGCATCATACTCGGCATTCTCGGACAGATCACCCTGCTCTCTTGCTTCCTTGATCTTCTGCGCTACTTCCGCCCTTCTTACAACCTTAAGGTCATGAAGCTCATCTTCAAGTTTCTTAAGTCCCTCATAAGTTAAGATATTTTTCTTCTCCATCTTATCATCCTCTTGAAAATTCTCATTATGTAACTGTGCGCCCATAAAATCCCATCATTTTGCAGGTTTTTATGATAAATCCACACTTGCGTAAGTATACTCCATTCACTTATCGTATGTCAAGAATTGTATTCCCCCGATACTGACTTAATGAAAGCATCAAAGACACTCATTTATCAGGCGTTCAAGCTCATCAAAACTAACCATCTCACTGAGCCTTCCGCGAAGCCTTGACGAGCCGTGCATACCCTGTGTATACCAGGCTGCATGCTTGCGCATTTCCCTTATCCCGATATATTCGCCCTTACACTCTATCAGCATCCTTCCGTGAAGGAGTATCATTTTCTTTCTTTCTTCTATCGTCGGACCTTCGTAAGAAAGGCCTTCATCTGCCATGGTAAGAGCCTTGAATATCCACGGGTTTCCCTGACACGCGCGGCCTATCATCACGGCATCGCAACCTGTTTCTTCTATTATATTATGTGCCGAAACGACATCCTTCACATCCCCGTTCCCTATCACCGGGATACTTACCGCTTCCTTTACCTGTCTTATGATATCCCAGTCGGCACTTCCT
This sequence comes from uncultured Lachnospiraceae bacterium, assembly GCA_900320345.1. Classification (GTDB taxonomy): domain Bacteria; phylum Bacillota; class Clostridia; order Lachnospirales; family Lachnospiraceae; genus UBA2868. Next base: position 748 of record ONRZ01000185.1, read on the forward strand.
GAATAATACTGTTCCCTGGTCCTCCCATGCACTGCTATGGCTGCGGCACCGCTCTCCTGTGCTATATGTGCCATCTCAACCGCATTTATATGATTCTCGTCAAAACCTTTACGTATCTTGACCGTGACCGGCTTATCTATGGCATGGGCCACCGCTTCTATGATCCTTCCCGCAAGGACGGGATCCTTCATAAGCGCGGATCCTTCATGGTTGTTCACTACTTTCGGTACGGGACATCCCATGTTTATATCAAGAACCGCAAACGGTTTATGTTCGATCTTCTTTGCCATCTCACTCATTATAACGGGATCGGAACCGAACAGCTGCAGTGACACCGTTTCTTCTTCCGGCGATATCTCCATAAGCTCTTCCGTTTTTTTATTGTTATAATATATGGCCTTGGCGCTCACCATCTCCATGCAGGTCATCCCCGCACCCAATGATGTGCATAACACACGAAATGGCAGGTCACATACCCCTGCCATCGGTGCCAGTATCCATCTGTTCTTGATTAAAACGTTACCTATTCTTACCATATATGATGCGAAGTCCCTCTAATGTAAGGTCGGCATTGTATTCATCGATAAGATCCGTCTCATCCGAGATGATCCTCCCGAGACCGCCGGTAGCAACTACCTTCATATCCTTAAGTCCCGCTTCCTTCTTGACCTGCCGGATGATATATTCCGTCTGGCCGATCTGACCGAACATAAGACCTGCCTGCATACTGGTTATCGTATCCTGTGCGAGTATCGATAAAGGCTTCACGATCTCTATCTCAGGCAGCTTGGCTGTACCTTCCCACAGGGCCTTCGCCGATATCCTTATACCCGGTGCCGTTATCCCCGCGACAAAATGCCCCTCTTCCGTCACCAGATCGTAAGTGGTCGCAGTACCGAAATCAAGTACCAAAATAGGACCGCCGTATATCTCATATGCGGCCACGGCATCAACTATCCTGTCAGGTCCTATCTCCCTGGGATTTGTTGTATCTATCCTGATACCTGTCTTCGTACCCGGACCTACGATAAGAGGCTCCGTGTTAAAATACTTGACTATGCTGCTCGTCAGAGAATGCATCACGTTCGGAACAACACTTGCTATGATGACACCGTTGACATCACTTACGCTGAATCCCTGCCGGTCGAGAAGCTCTGTCAGCATTATCCCGTATTCATCCGAAGTCCTGGGTATCTTGGTCGTCATGCGGACATGGCACTTTATCTCCTTACCTTCGTACAATCCTATGGTTATGTTCGTATTTCCTACATCGATCACAAGAAGCATATATTATCCCTCCGTCCATTCCTCATCAATCTTATATCCCAGAAAAACTACCTTATAGTACATTTCCAGGCTCTCAAACAGTTCCTGTTTTTTCCTTAAAATCTCCTTTACGAGCAGTCCCGAGCTGATCTCGTCATACAGGATATCATCCTCTTCCGCATCGGTCTTTATGCTTAAGCTGCCTTCGCTGTCATATTCAAAGGTTACGACACCTCCGACCTCCTCGGTAAAGAGAACGCAGATGATATGCAGCTCATCCTTTATCGAATCGGGCAGTTTATTGAATTTTTCATTAAAATAGTACTTCTTCTCGTATGCGTTCGCACCGCACAGCACAATCTTTTCTTCCATATGATGATCCGATCACAATTTAAGATAACACAGAACGGCCATTACCGCCATAAGCACGGAAAATAAGGCAAAAGCCACGGCAAATCCCGACCTTGCACGTATCTTCTTAACACAGTTCAGTGCCGTGAGCACTGCCCCGAATGCAAAAATATGTACAAAATACGTGCCGCTGTTATCACCGAAGGAATTGAGCGTCACCATAACAAGGATCCCGACTGCCAATAAAGCATTTACGAAATCTATGATGAAATCCCTTCCATGCATTACGTTTCTGATGTACATTCTTGATTCTCTGTTCATATCCCGTTCTTCATCCAAGAGTGGCGGCCATCACTGCCTTTATGGTATGCATTCGGTTCTCGGCCTCATCGAATACCACATCTGAATATTTTTCGAAGACCTCGTCCGTGACCTCCATCTCACTGAGCCCGAACTTTTCGCCCATCTCCTTGCCGATCTCCGTCTTAAGATCATGAAAGGCGGGCAGACAGTGCAAGAAGATCGCATCCTTCTTGGCCACGTTCATGATATCCATCGTCACCTTATAAGGCGTGAGGTCACGGATACGCTCCTCCCATACCTCATCCGGCTCACCCATGGATACCCACACATCAGTATATATCACATCTGCGTCCTTTGCCGCATCAAAAGCATCCTCGTTAAAATCTATCGTACCGCCGCTTATCTTGCAGAATTCCCTGCATTCCTCTATAAGCTTCTCATTGGGAAAATACTTCTTCGGTGCCGCAGCCACGAAATGCATCCCCATCTTGGAGCATGTTACCATAAGGGAATTTCCCATGTTATATCTTGCATCACCCATATATACGAGCTTGCGTCCTTCAAGGGAACCCAGATGTTCGCGTATGGTCAGAAGATCGGCTAGCATCTGCGTGGGATGATATTCGTTCGTCAGTCCGTTCCATACGGGCACCTGCGCATATTTTGCCAGTTCCTCGACCTTCTCCTGTCCGTATCCTCTGTATTCGATGCCGTCAAACATCCTTCCGCAAGATATGTCGTACCTATGCCCATATCATGAGCAGCCACTTCGAAGGAGCAGCGTGTCCTTGTGCTCGTCTTTTCAAAAATGAGCGCGACATTCTTACCCTGATACATACGGTCAAATATCCCCTGCTTCTTCTTGGCCTTAAGCTCGGCCGCAAGATCAAGGAATTCCATGATCTCCTCTTTGGTAAAATCCTTCAAAGTCAAAAAGTCACGTCCCTTAAGACTCATAATAACACTTCCTTCCGAATATAAAAAAGATAAATCCAATTTTACAATAAATCAAAAGGCGGCGCAATACGCGCCGCCTCATATTATAGTATATTTTTTTCACAAATCCGGTCATAAGGAATCCATAACTTCACGATATTCACTTATGACGACTACCAGAATACATGATTGCCTATAACCATTCCCTGATATCCGGAACTTACAGGCCTGAACCTTGTTGCCGCACCTACCGGCGATGCTCCCGAAAGCGCTGCCTGCGCTGCCGCCACACAACTTGCCTTGGGACCCTGGGCGCATATCTGGGCTACCTTACCGCTTCCTGCCGGTGAGAACTGACCCTTGGCATAGATCACCGAATACAGTGAATTGCCGAACCTTCCGGTGCGAAGCCTGTTCATGACTACTGCACCTACAGCCACCTGGCCCTCAGGTATTTCATTTCCTGCTTCACTCTGGATGAGCGATGCAAGAAGAGTAACATCATCATAATTTGCAGCACTTGCATTGCTTACTGCGGTCGCTGTCTCGGAAGATCCCGATGATCCTGACGAAGAACTGCTCTTTGCTGCCTTGGAACTCTCCTTGGCCTTCTTCTCTGCTTCTTCCTTAGCCCTTATGGATTCGATCGTCTCACCTTTACCGATCTCATCCGATACAGTAACATATTCACTTGATACATATCCGACCGTACCGTCTGCAAATTCTACCGATACCCAGTCACCCAGTTCCTCAACGACCTCTATCGTATCTCCTTCCGCAAGAAGATCGTAGATACCCGCCTCCTGGCTGGGCTCCTTCCTTACTCTTAAGCAGGAAGTATTGGATGTTGCCATCTTCTCAACCACTGAATCGGCAAGTTTTTTTGCATCCGCGCCGAATAACAGAAAATCGTTCTTAACCCATCCCGTAACCTTGCCGGTCTTTAACTTGGTCCATCCGGAGCCCTTCTCAAGTATCTCTCCGGCACATTCCTTATAGAGCTTACCGACAAGCTCCGAGTCCTCCGATGACTCAGCCCTGATGTTCACAGCCTGGTCAACATTGGCCATTGCCAGCTTCTCGTAACTGATCCCTGCAACAGATCCACTGAGATCAACACTTTCAGCCAGTTCTTTATCATTTGATGTTTCACCCACCTTGATGTCTATGGTGGAACCCTTATCTGACCCTTTACTATCCGATGAGGTATTAGATACCGTCATCTTTGCCGAGGCAACAGTCACTGACTTGGTAATAGTCTTGCCTGTTGCAAAAACACTCTGCATACCCCCCTGCATCACGGTTGCCATGACGACTAACGTCATCAATGCCGCCGCACAAGTATGCATTCTGTTTTTCATGATATCCTCCTGTATAGTCGGTGACGAGCCTTTTACCACAATTTGTAGCCAACTTTGATATGTTATACCACATATTGTAATTGTTACAAAAAAGTTACAAAAATTTAGGTCACCGAACTATACTATAACAGGATTCAATTCAATTGTCAAATTTTTGTTACAAAAAG
>ONRZ01000186.1 GCA_900320345.1 uncultured Lachnospiraceae bacterium
CAACCATTCCATAGCGGATGCGTGTGCTCTTGCGATAACCTCGCCGGTCGGCACCATCGTTCATACGGGTGACTTCAAGGTGGATTACACGCCGGTGTTCGGCGATACGATAGATCTCCAGCGCTTCGCGGAGCTTGGGAAAAAGGGTGTACTGGCTCTTATGTGCGATTCCACGAATGCCGAGCGGCCAGGCTTCACCAATTCGGAGAAAACCGTCGGCAAGACGATAGATTCGATCTTCTCGGAGCATGAGGGCTCAAGGATCATAGTTTCCACCTTTGCGAGCAATGTGGACAGGGTGCAGCAGATAATCGATTCCGCCTACAGACACGGGCGCAAGGTTGTTGTGGAAGGCCGCAGCATGGTGAACATCCTTCAGGCTGCGACCGAACTCGGATATATAGACGTTCATGAAAATACCCTTATCGATATAGAGGATCTTAAGAATTATCCCGATTCCAAGGTCGTTATAATAACGACGGGAAGCCAGGGCGAGACAATGGCGGCCCTTAACAGGATAGCCACGAGCAATCATAAGATAGTTCAGATAAAGCCGGGTGATACGGTCATTTTCTCATCAAATCCGATACCGGGCAATGAGAAGGCGGTATCAAAGCTCATAAACGAACTGAGCATGAAGGGCGCGGATGTTATTTTCCAGGATGCCCATGTTTCGGGACATGCCTGCCAGGAGGAGATAAAGCTTATCTACACGCTGGTAAAGCCGAAGTATGCGATCCCGGTACACGGCGAATACAGGCATCTCAAGGCGCAGGCCGGCATAGCAAAAAGCCTTGGCATACCTAAGGAAAATATCTTCATACTGTCCGTCGGCCAGGCATTGTCGCTTAACAGGAACGGTGCGAAGGTGATCGATGAGGTTCCGACGGGAGCTGTGTTCGTTGACGGTCTCGGCGTCGGGGATGTCGGGAACGTTGTGATACACGACAGGCAGATGCTTGCGGAAGACGGTATCCTCATGGTCGTGCTCACTCTTGAAAAGGGCAGCAATCAGGTGCTTGCCGGACCGGACATAGTAACGCGCGGTTTCATCTATGTCAAGGAATCCGACGATATCATGGAAGAGGCAAGGGAAGTCGCAATAGCTGCCATTGAGAAGATACAGGACAGGAATATAACGGACTGGGGCAAGATGAAGGTCCTGATCAAGGATGCCATGTCAAGCTACGTATGGAAAAAGATGAAGAGGCGCCCGATGATCCTGCCCGTAATCTCCGAGGTGCAGAACACTTAGCGAGGTGCAGAACACTTAGCGAGGTATCTCACGAGCTTAGTGAGAGCCCTGCAGCGACACTTAATGAGGTATTATCGAGTTTAGTGACGCTGCTGGTGCTATATAGAATAGAAGGGGATAAGGGAAATGGGGAATGAAGCTTTGGAGGCGGCTCTTGAAGAACTGGTAAGGCAGCTTCGGGAGACGGAGGAATTCAGGAACTACCGCGACAGGTTCGAGGATATAAAGAACGACAGGGATGCTCTCGATTGCGTGAGCCACATAAGGGAACTCAACATGAGAGTCCAGGAGATGAGCGAGGACGAATACGAGCGTGAATCCGAGAACATCGCATCAAGGATGGAAGAGCTCTGCAACGATCCGAGGGTCGGTGATTTTATTCTCGCGGAGGTTGATTTTTCCAAGCTCTTCCAGTACATAACGGAAAAACTTGTTGGGACACTTGATGAGGAGTAGCTACTTCTAAAAATATGAAGATCAGAGTTTTGGATGTAACAGTCAGTTTCATAGGGACCATAATCCGCGCCGTCGTGCTAATTGCATGCGTGATGCTTGTCATTAACGTGGGCAAAAAGGCGTATGATTTCGGTTTCCGCGTATTCACGGAAGGCCCGGTCGCCGAAGAGCCGGGACGTGATATCATCGTGTCCGTTGATGACGGCGAGGGTTTTCGCGATATCGCAAAGAAGCTTGAGGAGAAGGGCATCACAAGCGACTGGATGCTGTTTTTCGTACAGGCCAAGCTGTCGGAGTACAAGGGTAAGATAGATCCGGGAACATATACGCTCAACAATTCCATGACGACGGACAGCATCATGGCGGTGCTCACCAAGGCGGATGTCGAGACGGAAGAGGAAGACAACGGAGAATACATCCCGCCCGAGCTCAAGGAGGAGTTAAGCGAGACCTACGACGGCACGATGCCGGTGGAATCGGGCTCCGAACTTGTGGAAGGCGATCTTGAGGAAGGCGAAACGCCTTACGAGGGTGAGGACGGATCGATCGAGATCGAAGAAGAAGCTTATCAGGGTGAAGGCGATGAGCCGCAGATAGATATAGAGGTTGGAGAGTGATCGAGGATCAGCGCATAAATACCTATATAGAATCCCTTGATCCGGGCAACACGGGTTTCCTTGGGGAACTCGAACAGAGATGTCTTGATGAGAATATCCCGATAATAAGACCGTCGATGCAGAAGCTGTTGAAGGTGCTGATACGCAGTTCCCGTCCCGGAAGCATCCTGGAAGTCGGAACGGCGCTCGGATTCTCGGCGATCCTGATGGCAGGCTGTGCACCCGGTGACTGCAAGATAACCACGATAGAGAAATATGAGAAGAGGATCCCTGCCGCGAAGGAGAATTTTAAACGGGCGGGACTTGAGGAACGCATAGAATTCATAGAGGGTGACGCCGCGGACGTTCTTTCGGAACTTGCGGACAGCGGCCGTAAGTACGATCTTATCTTCATGGATGCAGCCAAGGGGCAGTATCTGAATTTTCTTGAAAACGTACTGAGGCTGCTAAACGACGGCGGCATGCTGGTGTCCGATAATGTGTTAAGGGAAGGGGATATCATCGAATCCCGGTTTGCGGTTACACGCAGGAACCGTACGATACATGCAAGGATGAGGGAATATCTGTATGCACTGACGCACGATGAGAGGCTTGAAACGGTCATACTCCCGGTCGGCGACGGTGTCACGGTCAGTGTAAAACAAGAGGATTTCAAATGTCATCAGGAAAAATAAAACGCCCCGAGCTTCTGGTGCCCGCGAGCAGTTTGGAAGTGTTAAAGACTGCGGTCATATTCGGAGCGGATGCGGTATATATCGGCGGAGAGGCTTACGGGCTCAGAGCCAAGGCTAAAAATTTTTCCATGGAGGAAATGGCCGAGGGGATCGCCTTTGCACACGAAAGAGGCGTAAAAGTCCACGTAACCGCCAATATCCTTGCACATAATTACGATCTTAAGGGTGTAAGGGAGTATCTTGAGGAATTAAATGATCTTAAGCCGGATGCCCTTATAATTGCGGACCCCGGGATCTTTACGATAGCAAGGGAAGTGTGCCCCGATACAGACATACATATAAGCACGCAGGCCAATAATACCAATTATCTGACATATGATTTCTGGTACAGGTTGTCTCCGCAAGGGAATTATCCTTAAGGGAGATAAAGGAGATAAGGCAGCACATCCCCGAAGATATGGAGATAGAGAGCTTTATACACGGAGCGATGTGCATATCGTATTCCGGAAGATGTCTCTTAAGCAGTTTTTTAACGGGACGCGATGCCAACAGGGGAGCCTGCACACACCCCTGCCGCTGGAAATATGCACTCGTTGAGGAGACAAGGCCGGGCGAATACATGCCGGTGTTTGAAAATGAGCGCGGCACGTATATTTTCAACTCCAAGGATCTGTGCATGATAGAGCACATTCCGGAAATGCTGGATGCGGGCATAGACAGCTTCAAGATAGAAGGCAGGATGAAAACCGCCCTGTATGTCGCGACGGTTGCGAGGACATACCGCAAGGCGATAGACGATCTTCTTGATTCCGAAGAAAAATACAGCGAAAACATGGACTGGTACAGGCATGAGATAGCCCAGTGCACATACAGGCAGTTTACCACGGGCTTCTATTTCGGCAAGCCCGATGAGAATACCCAGA
>ONRZ01000187.1:0-2626 GCA_900320345.1 uncultured Lachnospiraceae bacterium
GAAAGATACATACAGATCCCTTGACGGGCTGCTTAAGCAGTTTGATCATGCAAAGCCCTGGATAAGCGAACTTAAGGCAAGGGGATTTAAGGTGCTGTATCTGTCCAATTTTTCCGCAAAGGCAGAGAGGGAATGCGCAAAAGAGCTTGATTTCATACCGCTCACGGATGGCGGGATACTGTCATATAAGGTCAGGATGACAAAGCCGGATCCAAGGATATATGAACTGCTGACGGCAACCTACAGCCTTGTGCCGCAGGACTGCCTGTTTTTTGATGATACTGTGCGAAATGTCGAGGCGGCGAGAAAACACGGATATAATGCCGAGGTATTTACGGATATTGAGACGGCAAAGAAAATGATCGAGAACTGTTAGGATCGGGTATATTGTATTATAATGGATACAGATGATCCGGATCATAAAAAGGAGCATATGGATGAAAGCATTGATACTTAATTCGGGACTTGGTTCGCGCATGGGAGTGCTTACCTGTGAACATCCCAAGTGTATGACGGAGATAAGCCCGAGGGAGACCATATTATCAAGACAGTTAAGGCTGATAGCCGATGCGGGTATAAGCGAGGTGGTGATGACGACCGGTGCTTTTGATACGGTTTTGGTCAACTACTGCCAGGGGCTTGACCTTCCGCTTCATTTCACCTTTGTCAAGAATCCCATATTTGATAAGACCAATTATATTTACAGCATATATTGTGCCAGGGAATATCTGGATGATGATATCCTCCTGATGCATGGAGATCTTGTATTTGAAAATTCGGTCCTTATTGAGCTCATGAAGAAGGAAGGCTCATATATGACCGTATCTTCAACCCAGCCGCTTCCGGATAAAGATTTTAAAGCAGTGGTAAGGGATAACAGGATCATAAGTGTGGGTATAGAGTTTTTCAATGAGGCTATGGAAGCGCAGGCTCTGTATAAACTTGACAGGGATGCATGGAAGCTCTGGCTTGACAGGATCATAGGATTTTGCGAAGCAGGTAAAACAAACGTATATGCCGAGAACGCCCTTAATGAATTGGAAGGTGCGGCCGGGATAGAGGCATTTGATGTAAGAGATATGCTCTGTGCCGAGATAGATGATCCGGAGGATCTTGCGGTCGTGTCGTCAAGGCTTAAGGAGATAGAATCGCGCACGGTATACATGTGTTTTTCGACCGATATAATCCATGGAGGACATATAGCGATAATAAAAAATGCGCAGCGCCTGGGAAGGCTTATTATAGGAGTTCTTTCGGATGAAGCCGTGGCTTCATACAAGAGATTTCCGTTAGTCCCGGCTTCCGAGCGCAAGCTCATGTTTGAGAATATCGCCGGTGTGTACAAGGTGATAGATCAGGACAGTCTGTCCTATAAGGATAATCTTGAAAAATACAGGCCTGATATTGTTGTCCACGGAGATGACTGGTGTGAGGGATTCCAGAAACCGATAAGGGATGAGGTGGTCTCGGTGCTCGCATCATATGGGGGAAGGCTTGTTGAGTACCCGTATTCCAAGAATGATAAATATAAGGATATAGAATCAAGGACTCGTGCAGACCTGGCAATGCCCGATATAAGAAGGGGCAGGCTGCGCAAGATGCTCGATGCAAAGGGACTTATAACCGCGATGGAGGCTCATGACGGGCTTACCGGCCTTGTGGTTGAGAATACCGTTGTCTATCAGAACGGAGGAGCCAGACAGTATGATGCGATGTGGATATCATCGCTGTGCGACTCTACGGCAAAGGGAAAACCGGATATCGAGCTCGTTGATATGACCAGCCGTTTCAGGACCATTGAAGATATCATGGAGGTTACCACGAAACCCATCATATTTGACGGAGACACCGGCGGTCGAACGGAACATTTTGTATATACGGTAAGATCACTTGAACGTCTGGGTGTGTCTATGGTTATAATCGAGGATAAGACAGGTCTTAAGAAGAACAGCCTGTTTGGTACGGAGGTTGAGCAGACGCAGGATTCTATCGAGAATTTCTGTGAAAAGATACGTGCAGGCAAGAAGGCTCAGAAGACCGGGGAATTCATGATCTGTGCGCGTATAGAATCTCTCATCCTGGAGAGAGGGATGGAGGATGCCCTTGAGCGTGCATTTGCTTTTGCGGATGCCGGAGCGGATGCGATCATGATACACAGCCGCAGGAAGGATCCTGCCGAGATATGTGAGTTTATTAAAAAATTCAGGGATAAGGACCAGATGACTCCGATCGTTCTGGTACCGACTTCGTTTAATTCCGTTACGGAAGAAGAGTGGAAGAAATACGGAGCAAATATCATCATATATGCAAACCAGCTTATGCGTGCAACGGTACCGGCAATACAGAAGGCAGCGCGGACCATACTCGAATGCCACAGGGCGGAAGAATGTGACGCGATGCTGATGCCGTTTAAGGATATAATAAGACTGATACCCGCAGAGGAATGATCAGCTAAAAGTTACGGGAAAATACTATTGAAATGCAGAAGATAATAACAAAGGATAATGATCATGCTCAGCTTGATGAGTGGATCGTGAAAAACAATGTTAAGCGTCTGATGCTTGTCAGCGGCGCATCGATAAAAAAGCAGGAGATAAACAGCTATTTTGAAGCTTTGAACGACAGG
>ONRZ01000187.1:2641-5981 GCA_900320345.1 uncultured Lachnospiraceae bacterium
AATAACTGTGACGCGATAATAGCGGTCGGCGGCGGATCGGCAATGGATGTGGCAAAATGCATCAAGCTTTATTGCAGGATGGACGGAAACGGTGAAGAGGGAAGCTATCTTAAGCAGACTATCATACCGAATGACATCCCCTTCCTTGTAATGCCGACGACTGCCGGGACAGGTTCCGAAGCCACGAGGTTTGCGGTTATATACTATAACGGAAACAAGCAGTCTGTGGCTCATGAAAGCTGTATCCCCGATAGCGTTCTAATGGATGCGGCAGCCCTTAGGACTCTGCCCGACTATCACAGGAAGGCTTCCATGATGGATGCATTCTGCCATGCGATAGAATCAGCCTGGTCGGTTAACAGTACGGAAGAGAGCCGTAAGTACGCTTATGACGCCATACAGCTTATAATGGAGCATAAGGATGGGTACCTTGCCAATTCCGATGAAGGTAACAGAGGAATGCTGCTTGCCGCGAACATGGCGGGCAGGGCGATAAACATCACGCAGACAACGGCAGGACATGCCATGTGCTATAAGATAACCGGACTGTTCGGCTGTGCGCACGGTCATGCGGCGGCTCTGTGTGTAAGGATATTGTTTTTATGGATGGTAAAAGAAATCGAGGATATCGAGTGTATCGATCCGCGGGGTAAGGAGCATCTTAAGGGTGTGCTTGATGACATAGCTCATGCCATGGGATGCGATGGTGCCATTCCCGGAGCCGAATGCTTTGGCGCGGTTTTTGATGAACTTGATCTCGGTATACCGGATGCCACGCAGGAACAGTATTCAATACTTAAGACATCAGTTAATCCCGACAGGCTTAAGAATCATCCGGTCAGGATGGATGAAGATACCATAGATATGTTGTATCACAGGATATTGAGGTGATCTTTGTAAAATATCAGATGATGAGGACTGAAGATGAAAGTTGAGGAATTAGTTAAGATAATAGGCGCGGATTTCTATACGGGTGTTCCGGATTCGCAGCTGAAGGCATTATGCAATTATCTCATGAACACTTACGGGATAGATAAAAAACACCACATCATTGCGGCAAACGAGGGCAACTGTACTGCGCTTGCGGCCGGATATCATCTGGCTACGGGCAGGGTGCCGGTCGTTTATATGCAAAACAGCGGTGAAGGGAATATCATCAATCCTGTGGCCTCGCTTCTTAACGATAAGGTATATGCTATCCCTGTTGTTTTTATAGTAGGATGGAGAGGGGAGCCCGGCATACACGACGAGCCACAGCACATATATCAGGGAGAGGTTACGGTAAAGCTTCTCGAGGATATGGACATAAAAACATTCGTTATCGGCAAGGATACATCCTGCGAGGATGTTAAAGAGGCAATGGCCGGATTTGATACTCTCCTTAAGGAAGGTAAACAGGTTGCGTTTGTTGTAAGAAAGGGTGCGCTCGAGTACCCGGGGAAGGTTGAATACAGCAACCCGTATTCCATGAAGCGCGAGGAGATAATAAGGCACATAGTCGAAGTGTCCGGAAGCGATCCGATAGTATCCACAACCGGCAAGGCATCCAGGGAACTTTTTGAGATACGTGAGGCTCTGGATCAGCCGCACAGATATGATTTCCTTACTGTGGGTTCTATGGGACACAGTTCATCGATAGCACTCGGAGTTGCGATAAATAAGCCGGGCAGCAGGATATGGTGCATAGACGGAGACGGAGCGATGCTCATGCATATGGGAGCCATGGCTGTCATAGGAGCGAACGGACCGAAGAATCTCATACATATCGTGATAAATAACGGAGCTCATGAGACCGTGGGCGGGATGCCTACCGTGGCGGGAAATGTGGATGTTGTATCTGTTGCTCTGGCATGCGGATATAAAAATGCGGTTTCGGTTGACGATTTTGACAGTCTTGATAAAGAACTCATGGAAGCAAGGGACAGGGGAGAACTGAGCCTCATAGAAGTTAAATGTTCGATAGGTGCACGTGATGATCTGGGACGCCCTACAACGACGGCTCTTGAAAATAAGCAGGGATTTATGGATCATCTTAAAACAGTCTTATGATGAGAAGGAGGAGGGTATATGGACTACACGGAAGAAAAACTCAGTACCAGGGTCAGGAATGAATATATGGCTGACGTTGAGCGGCTCAGCAAGTACATGAACTGGATCGAGAAGAAGTCCGGAAATCAGGTGCAGAGCTATTACGACGGTGAAGATGATTATAAGCTCATACAGATCCCGGTGTATGATTCCACTCTGCTTGCTTTTGTCAAGGAAGCCGAGAAGACTAAGCTTGTTGACAGGAATTACCGCTATGTTTATACGCGCTACAGGATCAAGTCCGTGGATGACGAATTAAGGCTCCTTCGACACGCGCATCTTAAGGATATAGATCTCTTCAAGGGGATACTCAGCAGTTACGTGCTGCGCGGCAAATCAAAGGGTTCGGTATGGTCGGAGGGCATTCAGAACGGAGTGTTCTTAGAGCTCATGCGCAGGATGACGGCGCTGTTCTTCTCTACCAATATGGATTGATCTTTCGGATCCCGGAAAAATAGATCGTTTATTTTGCCTATTTATATATATACTCTGCACTATGCGGAGTATATATTTTGTATAGAATATTCAGAACAGCACATGAATTTTAAAATATGGTCCTCATGCTTGAATGAAAGAAGCATATTTTGAAAATTCATGCAGGAAAGGTGGTAGGAAAATGACAATGGATGATTTTAAACAGAAGCCGAATTTCAGCGGCATGAATGGAGGCTCGTTTAAGAAGGCCGGCAAGGCCGCCGTTATCGCAGCTGTGATCGTTGCGGCCCTCATTATCATAGGCGGCTCTTTCTACAGTATCCAGGAAGAAGAGCAGGCTGTCGTATGTACCTTCGGAGTGCCCAAGGCCGTAACGCAGTCGGGACTTCATTTCAAGATACCGCTTGTGCAGACCGTGACCAAGGTCAATACGACGATACAGGGCTTTGCGATCGGCTATTCATCGGATTCCGAGCTTAATTACAACGGAGCGGAAGGGGCGGATAACAGCATGATGATCACATCGGATTACAATTTTATCCATGTTGATTTCTATGCAGAATACCGCGTGACAGATCCCGTCAAGGCACTGTATGCTTCGGAGGATCCGAGAGTCATACTTGCAAACATCGCACAGAACTGTATCAGGACTACGATAGGTTCATACGGAGTTGATGCGGTGCTTACCACAGGTAAGAATGAGATCCAGTCAAACATAAAGAACATGATAATGGAAAAACTGGATGCGATCGATATAGGCATACAGTTGGTTAACATAACTATTCAAGACGCCGAACCTCCGACAGACGAAGTCATA
>ONRZ01000248.1 GCA_900320345.1 uncultured Lachnospiraceae bacterium
GAAAGCTCCTTCTCGGCTTCCGCACGCTTGGTACGTCCGTCTGCCTGTATCTGTACGACCTCGTTTAAGGTATCGATAAGTGTCTGGTTCGTATGTGTGAGAGTCTCGATGTCAACGATGCCGCGCTCTGCTTCCTTGGCCGACTCGACGGTTGCAATCTTGAGTGCTTCCGCATTCTTCTTGAGCAGCTCGTTGGTCATATCGGTAACTTCCCTCTGTGCCTTGGCTGCCTGTGTGGAATGATTGAGGCCTATCGCGATGACCATCTGGCTCTTCCAGAGAGGGATCGTATTAACGAGCGTACTCTGGATCTTCTCAGACATCATCGTATCATTGTTCTGGATGAGACGGATCTGCGGAGCCATCTGCATCGAAATGTTCCTTGTAAGCTCAAGGTCATATATCTTCTTCTCGAACCTCTCTATCATCGAAGCGTAATCCGATGCTGCCTGTGAATCCTCGGGAAGTCCGGATTCTTCGGCTTTCTTAAGGAGTTTCGGGAGTTCCTGCTGTTTTGCTATCGCAAGTTTTTCCTTACCGGCCATTATATAAAGCGTAAGGTTCTTATAGTAGGTCAGGTTGGTCTCATACATCTTATCGAGCATGGCAACGTCCTTAAGCAGGGTTACCTGATGTCCTTCCATCGCCTTGACTACCTTGTTGACATTGGCTTCAGTCTTATCATACTTCGTCATAAGGTCGTTTACCTTGGCCTGTCCCTTCTTGAACAGTCCCAGGAAGCCGCCCTTCTTATCCTCTTCCGCCGAGAATCCGCGAAGCTCGGATACAAGGCCCGTAAGCATATCACCGATCTCGCCCATGTCCTTGGTACGTACGTTATTAAGTGCCCCCTCGGAAAAATCAGCTATCTTCTTCTGGGCTCCCGCACCGTACTGGATAACAAGCTGTGTATTGTTAAGGTCTATCTGCGAAACATAACTGTCAACTATCTTCTGCTCTTCAGGCGTAAGATCGTTCTTGGTCTTGATATCCGACAGCTCTGTCCCAAAATCCATCGGCGCATGAGGAGTCTCCGGCTTCTCCTCTTCGATCGGAGCAAAACTCCCGTTCCCTCAAGTACCGGTCCGTTTGTGTTCGTATCCATATTTTTCCTCCCTTATAAAATGTATATTCTCTTGACTTTGATCTTATTGCGTCTTAAGTGCGCTCTCCTGAGCCAGTCCTTCCTGGGTAAGCATCGTGGTGAGTACCTGTGCATCACTCGTTACGTCCCATACGGAATCCTGGAACAGGTTATTAAGAAGCTGTACAAAAGCTTCATTTATCGTATCAAGCGTATTCTCAATCTCGGCCTTTGCCTGGATGATCTCCTTACCCGGTGCGCTCACCTTGTCGTATTCCGCATACGCCTCAACGAGCTTGAGCATTGTGGGAAGGTAATAATCCATCAGCTTATGCATCCTGTCCATCTGCTCCGGATGCTCCTTTACCCGGTCAAACATCTGCTTTAAAAGTCCCTCGAGGCAGTCAAGCTTCTTGCTTATAACCTCACCGGGTATATCGTCATTGAGAGCATGCAGCTTGTTTACCGCATCCATGCCCTCCTTTACCATCACATCAAGCTCTGACTGTTCTTCTCCGGTAAGAACGGCTTCTTTTTCCGCTTCCTCGGTCCTCATCCTGCCAAGCATCTGCTCGTAATCCCTGTAAACATCGGTCGAGAGCATAAGAGTCGTTTCGCCTTCGTCCATGTAGCCTTCGGGATATACGCCGTTCTTAAGCATCTTCTTTATATCTTTCTTAAGCTTTCTCTCGGTGATCCCGGTCGCCGCGGCTATCTGTGATATCCTTGCATACATCTTCTCACCGCAGATACGTGCATAGCGCTTCGCGCGGCTAAGGAACTTCCGATGCTGAACTCCCCATGCAGTAAATCCGCCGCTTATCGCAGTAAGCACAAGACAGGTTATCACCCCTGATATGTTCGCCGGATCCTCGCTTAAAGTGATCGCAAGGATCATTGATAAAAATCCGCATGATATGATACCGGTGATACCGAGTGCTATGCCGAGAAGGCTTCCGGTATCGCCGATGGCATTGAATTTTGTCGGCAGCAGCTTACCGTTCTCTACTATCGCATTCGGTGAACGCATCTTCTTCTGGAGTTCGATCTGCTGACGCCTTGCCTGAAGCTGCTCTTTCTGCACCTTTGTGGCATTGGCCCTGCGCTGTCTTGACTTCTCCTGTCTCTCTTTTAACTGGGCTTCCCTGCGGGCCTGACGTTCCTGTCTCTCCCTCTCAAGCTGCTTCTGCCTCTCTCTTGTGGCCGATCCGGGAGAATACGACGAATATCTGTGCGAAGATACATTGATGGGATTGCCGTTCTTTATCCCCGTACTCCTCTCGAGCTGCTCCGTGGCTTCGTCTATCGCCATGTTCACGGAATTGGATATGGCTTCGTTAAGCCTGCTGAAATCGCCCTTCGAAAGACTCTCGGCAAGCCCGTCCTTTATTTCCCGTCCTATTTCATTAAACAATTGATTATCAGCCATTTAGCCTACCCTGCTATCCTAATGGTCATTACCGTAGTAATCACCGTAGTATTTTCCGTAATATCTTCCGTAGTACCTGCCATAATACTTACCGTAGTATTTGCCGTATTTTCCGCCTATCTCGACCTTATTTAAGATAACTCCGAGGATAGGGCAGCCGGTCTTGCGGATCTGGTCTATAACACGCTCGGCAAACTTGCGGCTTATCGCCCTTGCCTCCATAACGATGGCAACTCCGTCACAGTTCTGTGCTATTATCGCACTGTCTATAACGCTGCCGAGAGGCGGTGTATCTATGATAACGTAATCGTATATGTCCCTGAACTTACTGAGCACCAGCTTAAACCTGGCCGTTCCGAGAAGCTCCGACGGGTTCGGCGGAACGGGTCCGGTAGGGATGATATGCAGTCCCTTTACGTTGGTGGAATATATAACATCCTGTATGTCACGGCGTCCTGCGAGAAAATGCGACAGTCCGGAAGAGATCTTGGTTATCTGGTATCTTCCGAGGATGACCGATTTTCTCATGTCACCGTCTATGAAAAGTACATGCTTTCCTGCTTCAGCCATCGATATCGCAAGGTTGAAGGATACCGA
>ONRZ01000188.1 GCA_900320345.1 uncultured Lachnospiraceae bacterium
TGAAAGCTGAGGTGAGGTTTTATGGATATCAGTTTATTTACACAGAAGAGCCGTGAGGCATTGAACGACATCGAGAAGATAGCGATGGAGAACGGCAACCAGGAGATGGTGCAGGCACACCTTCTGTATGCTCTGCTTACCCAGGAGGACGGGCTTATTCCCAAGATGATAGAGAAGATGGAAATAAACCTCCCTTATTTTAAGAATGCGGTACAGAAGATAATCGACGGACGCCCCAAGGTACAGGGCGGCAAACGTTACTGGAGCCAGGCGCTTAATGATGCGGTGCTTTCGGCGGAGAAGGAACTTAAGGTATTCGGTGATGAATATGTGTCGGTAGAACATATAATGCTGTCTCTGATAGCGCATCCGGATAAGGAACTTAAGGCCCTGTTTACCGAGTTCGGTATCAAAAGAGAGAGGTTTCTTCAGGCTCTGCAGGCCGTAAGGGGCAATCAGAGGGTTTCAAGTGACAATCCCGAAGCGACATATGACACGCTTGAAAAATACGGCGTCGAACTTGTCGAGAAGGCCGTAAACCAGAAGATGGATCCCGTTATAGGCAGGGATGACGAGATAAGGAATGTCATAAGGATACTGTCAAGGAAGACCAAGAACAATCCCGTTCTTATCGGCGAACCCGGTGTCGGCAAGACGGCGGTTGTCGAGGGGCTTGCACAGAGGATCGCGGGCGGAGATGTACCGGATAACCTTAAGGACAAGAAGATATTCTCACTTGATATGGGCGCTCTTGTTGCGGGTGCAAAATACAGGGGTGAATTTGAGGAACGTTTAAAGGCGGTGCTTGAGGATGTAAGACAGTCGGACGGCGAGATCATCCTCTTTATCGATGAACTGCATCTTATAGTCGGTGCAGGTAAGACGGACGGCGCGATGGATGCGGGCAATATGTTAAAGCCCATGCTCGCTCGAGGCGAACTCCATTGCATAGGTGCCACCACACTTGACGAATACCGTCAGTACATTGAGAAGGATGCGGCACTTGAGCGCCGTTTCCAGCCGGTTATGGTGGATGAGCCATCGGTAGAGGAGACTATATCGATCTTAAGGGGCTTAAAGGAAAGGTATGAGAATTTCCACCACGTAAAGATAACGGATTCGGCTCTCGTATCGGCTGCGATGCTGAGCCATCGCTATATTTCCGACAGGTTCCTGCCGGATAAGGCCATCGACCTTGTTGATGAGGCATGTGCACTGATAAAGACTGAACTTAATTCCATGCCGACGGAGCTTGATGAACTGAACCGTAAGGTGACACAGCTTAAGATAGAGGCTGAAGCGCTCAAAAAGGAAAATGACCGGCTGAGCATCGACCGGCTCGAAGCACTTAACAGGGAGCTGGCCGATAAAACGGAAGAACTTACGAACCGGATGGCGCAGTGGGAGAACGAGAAGAAATCCGTCGAGAAACTGCAGGAACTCAGGCAGCAGATCGAGGATGCCGGAAACGAACTTGCGATAGCCCAGCGTCAGGGTGATTATACGCGCGCCGGTGAACTGCAGTATGATATCATCCCGAGGCTTAAGAGCACGCTTGAAACGGAAGAGAAGGCCGTTAAGAACGGAGAGGGAAGCCTGGTACATGAAAATGTTTCCGATGAAGAGATAGCAAGGATCATATCGCGCTGGACCGGTATCCCCGTGGCCAAGCTGACGGAATCCGAGCGGACAAAGACCCTGCATCTTGATGATGAACTGCATAAATCCGTTATCGGACAGGATGAGGCGGTAACAAGGGTATCGGAAGCGATAATAAGGAGCAGGGCAGGTATCAAGGATCCTTCCAAACCCATAGGCTC
The DNA here is from genome assembly GCA_900320345.1 of uncultured Lachnospiraceae bacterium. Taxonomy (GTDB): domain Bacteria; phylum Bacillota; class Clostridia; order Lachnospirales; family Lachnospiraceae; genus UBA2868. The sequence goes on from ONRZ01000188.1 coordinate 1,821, forward strand.
GTTCCTGTTCCTTGGACCTACCGGTGTGGGTAAGACAGAGCTTGCCAAATCACTGGCACGCAGCCTGTTTGATGACGAAAATAACATGGTAAGGATAGATATGTCCGAGTATATGGAGAAGTTCTCCGTATCGCGACTTATAGGAGCGCCTCCCGGATATGTGGGATATGAAGAAGGCGGCCAGCTTACGGAAGCCGTAAGGCGTAAACCATATTCGGTGGTTCTGTTTGATGAGATAGAGAAGGCACATCCGGATGTGTTCAATGTGCTGCTTCAGGTGCTCGATGACGGACGTGTCACCGATTCGCAGGGACGTACGGTGGATTTTAAAAACACGATACTTATAATGACCAGCAATATAGGTTCGGAGTATCTTCTTGACGGAATTGATGAAAACGGTGATATCCGTAAGGAAGCCGAGGAACTCGTACTGAATGATCTGCGGTCTCATTTCAGACCGGAATTTTTAAACCGTCTGGATGAAACGATAATGTTCAAGCCTCTTACCAGGGAAAATATCGGCGGGATAATCGGACTTATGATAGACGACCTTAACAGGCGGCTTTCCGACAGGGATCTTACGATAAAACTGAGCGATGAGGCAAGGCAGTTCATTGCCGATAACGGTTACGATCCGGTATACGGTGCAAGACCTCTTAAGCGTTACCTTCAGAAAACGGTCGAGACACTCAGTGCCAAGCTTATTCTGGCCGGAAATGTTAATGAGGGTGATACGATAAAGATAGATGTAAACAACGGCGTACTGACAGCTTCCGCATAAGTTATTTTACGCGTATGAGCAGCCTTACCAGAAGAGGAGTCATGAGCGCTGTGACCGTTATGCCTATAGCGGCCTGCAGAAGATTATAGGGAAGAGCGACGGCGGCGTCCGAAACGGCCTGTGACAGTATTGTCCGGCTTAACCGGTCGCTGCCGTATATTATGCTTATCACATCGTAGGTAAAATAACCGAGGATCATTATGGCTTCTCCGGCGGCGCCTGCTATCGATACGTCCATGTATGAATAGTGGGTGGTGAGGTATTTGCGGGCCAGAAGCTTGTAAACAAACGCTGCAGCGGTCGCCGACAGTGCTTTGATGATAAATGTGGCGGGGGCTATGGATGAATATCCGTTTATGAGATCCGCGAGTGCGGATCCTGCCCCTGCGGCAAGAGCGCCGGGAATGGGACCTAAGATCATCCCGCATGAGAGCATGAACCCGTCTCCCAAGTTTACATATCCGTTCCCGGGGATCGGCAGCTTTACCAGCATCGTTGCTATGCAGGTGAGCATTGCCAGCATCAGGATCCTTAAATTTTTCTCGGAATTTGTCAGATTATCCATTTCTTCAGTCCCATAAGTTCATTACCCGTTAAGTATAAATTTAAATCATAATGAAATCAATATATACGATATGAACAAGTTATGAATGTAATCGCAGCATATTTGTGTTATACTATAAGATGTATTTTTCTGTTCTTTGGTTTTTATTCGGAGGTTGAAAATTTTG
>ONRZ01000286.1 GCA_900320345.1 uncultured Lachnospiraceae bacterium
ATCTGTTTATATAACCCGGAGAGCAGGACGAGGAAGGGTTATCTTAAGCATGCATGTGAGATCATATTAAAATACAGGGATAAGGATACGGTCTGCGGGGCCGTAAGGAATATAGGGCGCGACGGCGAGCGGTATGAGCTTATGACTCTTGAGGAACTTACGGGATATGAAGCGGATATGTTCACTACCGTTTTCATCGGCAGCAGCCGCACCGTGGCAGCAGGCGGAAGGATGGTCACGCCCAGGGGGTATGAACTGTGAAAGTGCTTTTGTTTGGCGGAACGATAGAAGGAAGGAAGCTTGCGGAAGTAATAGCGGTTCACCTTCGATCTGAAGAAAGCAAAGATAAGGGAATAGAGTATTGCCATGTATGTGTGGCTACGCAGTACGGGGCATCCCTTCTTCCTCATGATGAGCGGCTCATAATACATCATGACAGGATGGATGAGGGTGAGATGGAGGAACTTATCGCAGGGACCGGTTTTGATGTGTGCATAGATGCCACCCATCCCTATGCTGTCATTGTGTCGGAGAATATAAAAAGGGCCTGTGAGAATTGCGGGGTAAAGCTGTATCGTCTGCTAAGAGAAGAAGAGTCCGGTAAATTGGACAGTATGATGAACGGACAGAGAGTTACATGTTTTGATAACGTGCACGACGCCGTGGATCATCTTAAGAATACAAAGGGCAATATCCTTACCACTACGGGATCTAAGGAACTTAAGGAATTCACGCGGATAGAGGATTACGGGACAAGAGTGTATGCGCGTGTGCTGCCTGTGAGCGATGTGTTAAGGACCTGCGAGGAACTTAAGTTCCCGGCCGGGAATCTGTACTGCATGCAGGGGCCGTTCAGTACCGAGATGAACATCGCGATGATAAATGCTTCTCATGCAGGATACCTTGTTACAAAATCGTCCGGAAGTGCGGGCGGTTTTGATGAAAAGTACGAAGCCGCCATGCAGACAGGGGTCGAGCTTGTCGTGATCGGAAGACCGAAGGAGATCCGGGATCGTGTATACAGTTATGAGGAGATACTTGATATCCTCGGGCTTAAGGATGTAAGAGGTACCCGCAGGGCTTACGTTATCGGTGCGGGCTGCGGGGACATCGGGCAGCTGACCGTGGATGCAAAAAGAGCGATAGAGGAAAGCGAATGCCTGATAGGAGCCGGCCGTATCCTGGATGGACTCGGTGTTATGTCAACCTCAAAAAAGACTTTTTCAGGTTACAGACCGGATGAGATAAGCGGATTTCTGGCCGATAATATGCCTGAAACCGTGGCTTTGCTGTATTCGGGAGACATAGGTTTTTATTCGGGAGCATCAGGGATAGCGGACGTGCTTAAGGATTATGAGATCATACGTATTCCGGGCATTTCATCCGCAACGTACTTCTGCGACAGGCTTGGGATACCATGGCAGGATGTAAGATTTTCAAGCTGCCACGGGCGTCCGGTGGATATAAGTAAAGAGGTTGGGGAGGGAGCAAAGCTTCTCATTCTCATGGGTGAAACGGAAGATGCCGGCAGAATATGGGTGAAACGGAAGATGCCGGCAGGATATGTACTGAATTATGTAAACTAAATTTTGAAAAGGCCCGTGTATGTATCGGAGAGAGACTGTCTTATCCGGAGGAGAAGATAACCGAAGGAACAGCGTACCGATCCGCTGTCGGTGATGTTGATATTATGTTAACCAATAAAAATGCGAAGATAAACAGGATACTGATCGCGGCACCAAAGAGCGGGAGCGGGAAGACCATGATAACCTGCGCTCTTATACGTGCGCTTAAAATACGGGGACTTAAGGTGGGCGCCCGCAAATGCGGTCCGGACTACATCGATCCGATGTTCCACAGGAAGGCGCTTGACGTGGAGAGCGGCAATCTGGACCCGTATTTTACCGATGAAAAGATGCTTAAATATCTTCTTGTATCGGGCTGCCATGATAACGATATGACCGTGATCGAAGGCGTCATGGGATATTACGACGGCATTGGCGGAACGACTGTTGAAGCAAGTACCTATGATGTTGCGGTAAAGACCGGCACACCGGTCATCCTTGTCGT
>ONRZ01000139.1 GCA_900320345.1 uncultured Lachnospiraceae bacterium
AATGACACATACGGTCATGCGGCAGGGGATATCGTGCTTGAAGAGGTATCCGGCATAATCCTGGAAGATGTAAGGGATGAGGATTGTGTATGCCGGTGGGGCGGTGAGGAGATCCTGATACTTATCCGTTCCGCGCAGGATACGGCAGCTAATGTTGCCCAGAGGATCTGCAAGGATATCGCAGCGTCGCGTATAGATATCGGAGAAGAGAAGATCGCCATAACAATGACGCTTGGAGTAACGCAGTATCGTGAAAATGACAGTGTTGATACGATCGTGGAGCGTGCCGACAGGAGTATGTATAAGGGAAAAAAGAACGGGAAAAATCAGGTTGTGTGTGATTTCACGGTAAGAAAGAGCAAATTTTCGGTATGAAGATATACTTAAATAAAAACGGAACCGGCCGAAACGGTCAGTTCCGTTTTTTTATAAGACGATCATCTTAGAAGAATCTTGTGATATCGTCGGGAGTTTTTCTCTTGGGTTTTTCCGCATCGTTCTCGCGTACGCCTACCGCGATAACCGCAACTATCTCCTGGGATTCAGGGATGTCGAAGCCTTCTCTTATCTTATCGGCGTCGCGGATTCCCATGATGAGAGTGTCATAACCGGTCTCCCTTGCCTTGAGTATGAGATTTTCGTTCTGTAATCCGAGATCGTAAACGCCCCACTTATCTCCAAGTTCGTTCGTGGGATTGCCGTCTCTCTCAAATCCGGCCCTCTTAGTCTCGTATGCGGTTACGATAAGAGCGACCGCATTTTCACAGCTTGCAGCGTTAAACGAAGGAAGACACTGGTTCTTCAGATAGTTGATCTTGTCTTCGCTTATTGCCACATAGTAGCGTCCTGTCTGGGAATTCTTCCATGTAGGAGCCTGTATGGCAGCATCTATCATGACCTTTATCTGATCTTCACTTATCTTCATTCCGGGTTTATATTTTCTGATACTTCTTCTGGATTCAAGTAACTGAGCGTATTCCATAATTATGATCCTTTCTGTCAAATCAAGAGTTTTAGGTTACTCTATAAATATACAACATTTTAACTTATCATTCAAACCATCCGTTGTCCTTAGGTGCAACGTCATCCAAAAGTCCTCTGTCAAACAACGATATGAAAAGATCGAGCAGTTTCGGATCGAACTGCCTGCCCCTGCCCTTCAGCAGTTCTTCCCTGATCTTTTCCTTAGGGAGGGCTTTTCTGTAGATCCTGTTGGAACTCATGGCATCATAGGTATCTACTATCGAAACTATACGGGCATCCAAAGGGATCTGTTCACCCTTTAGTCCGTTCGGATATCCCGTTCCGTCGAAGCGTTCGTGATGATAACGGATAACATTTGCGGCGCCGGGAAGCGTTGAAGCATCATGCATGATATCATATCCTATAGTGACATGATCCTTAAGCATATCATACTCATCATCCGACAGTGCGGCTGCCTTATTAAGGATCACATCGGATATGCCTATTTTGCCTATATCATGGAGAAGGCCCTCGTATCGCAGTGTATCGATCTTTTCTTTATCCCAGCCCAGAGCGGTTGCAAGACGGACACTGTATTCGGCGACTCTGGATGAATGACCGTTTGTGTATTTGTCCTTGGCATCAATTGCGTTTGCAAGCGTTTGCACCAGCTGGACTGACATCTGTTCGACTCTTTTCTGACGAGCCTGTGCATCAGAGGTCTGTTTGTCCACTTCTGCCTGTAATTCCTCACGGTAACTGTCCTGCATAGCCTTATATTCATACTGCTGTGTCACATCTATGAAGGTGATCACTATGGCTATCGTCATTTTTCCTGACGTGATCCTTCTTGCTGATGGTTCATACAGCCTGCCGTTGTAATTGATCTGGGGGATATTGCCGTTTACTATCTGCCTGAATGTAGAGGATATGGGGTAGATGCTTTCATCAGGCTCCACTTCATCCAATTCGGGAAGGATCTGTTTGGCAAGGTTATTACAGCCTTTATACCGATACTCTCCATCCGTAACAATATATCCCGAATCCATGGTCTCAAAAATATAGTCTTTTGCGATATCGGTAACATCATAGATCTTTTCCACATAGATAAGTTCGAGTATGATTATGACCGCAAGTATGAAACCTGCCGGTGTAAAATCGAAGGGAAAATCAATGGCATGCTGAATGATATAACCTACATAAGGTGTTATCAGGGTGAAGATAAGGAGCATACAGGCACGTTTTGTCTGGCGGCTGCTCTTTATCATATTTCTTATTATGACGACCAGCATGCCGATAAGGTACAGGATCATCTCCACGTGATAAACCGTATGGAGCGGACCGTAAGAGCGTCTCATTACCGATATACCATGACTCTGTTCAAGCCATACAGAAGTATAGAACAGATTGTGCTTATCCATGAAGAGAGCAAATATACTGAAGGTTATGTTATTTAAGATAAGTAGAAGCTGCAGCTTGGCAGGAAGCTCGTGCCTGCAGAAATTGAGCACAAACAGGAGCATATAGAAAAGTGCGTGCAAAAAAGCCAGATAAATGATCTTCTGACCGAGGAGCTGCATATCGATTGAAGAAGCGTATGTAACCTTGATACAGAATCCGAAACAGATAAAACAGCACCATGTGCAGACATTTAGCATGAGCTTCTGTGAGTAGCCGGCCTGCTGCAGATTGATAACGAACATGCATAATGCCATTATGAACAGTGCTGCATAATCTATTATGAGGAAAGAGTAATACATGTTGTGTACTCCACAGTGATTTTTGTAACTGTCCATGAACATAAAATATTTTTGGACAACCAATAGAATTATATAGAAAAAACGTGACAAAAACAATATAATATATATTTAGTAAAGTGACAGGAGGGTTACACATGAAGGCCAGTGAATTAAAAGAAAGAATAAGCAGCGGGAAATATGATGACAGACTTTTGGATATCTATGCCGACAGAGAACTGATCGGGCGGCAGCAGGACAGATATGCGGAAGCATCGGATAAATTTATTGAGTTATACGGAGACAGGGAGATAGAAGTTTATTCTGCTCCCGGAAGGAGTGAAGTCGGAGGAAACCATACGGATCATCAGCACGGACAGGTGCTTGCAGCTGCGGTAAACCTTGATGTGATAGCGATCGTATCAAAAACCGACGACGGGATCATAAAGGTAGTATCCGACAGTTTTGATATTGCGCCGATAGATGTAAAGGATCTTGCAAAGAAGGATAAAGAAGAGGGCAGCAGTGAGGCTCTCATCCGCGGAGTTGCCGGAAAGCTTAAGGATGACGGGTATAATGTCGGCGGGTTTGTCGCATATATGACAAGTGATGTACTTGTGGGAGCGGGACTGTCATCATCGGCTGCATTTGAGGTTGCGATCGGAAATGTTTTATCGGGACTTTATAACGACATGAAGCTTACGGATGTCTATATCGCAAAGGTTAGCCAGTATGCGGAGAATGTTTACTTCGGCAAGCCCTGCGGACTTATGGATCAGATGGCTTCAAGTGTCGGAAGTCTCGTAAATATTGATTTTTACGATGTGAACGAACCTGTCATCAATCCGGTGAGGGTTGATTTTGAGAAGTTCGGACACAGTTTGTGTATAGTGGATACAAAGGGTGATCATGCAGATCTTACGGATGATTATGCTGCGATCCCGATCGAGATGAAGAAGGTTGCAGGTTTCTTCGGGAAGGAATACCTTAAGGAGATACCTTTTGAAGAGTTTTTGGATAAGATACCCCAGATAAGACCGGTGAGCGGTGACAGGGCAGTGCTTCGCGCAATACATTTCTTTGAGGATGATATGAGGGTTACGGATGAGGTGAATGCGTTGAAGAACGGGGATTTTGAGGAGTTTAAAAAACTGATAACAGAATCCGGCAACAGCTCATATAAGTATCTTCAGAATGTTTATTCAATAAAGGATTATGATAATCAGAACATATCGCTTGCGCTTGTGCTGACGGAAAGATATCTTGGCAGCAGGGCAGGTTACAGAGTACACGGAGGCGGTTTCGCCGGCACTATCCAGGTGTTTGTTCCCAACGATCTTGTAAGCGGTTATAAGAAGGAGATCGAGAAATACTTCGGCGAAGGCAGCTGCCATGTACTTAAGATCCGCAAATACGGTGGTATGAAGGTGATCTGATACAGAGGCTTCAGAGTGTAGGATATGCCGCCTTCTGTCTTATTTGGGTTGACTTACATAGAAAGTTTAATTATAATTCTTATCGGTCGGTCTTAAAGAACTGTCCGAGGTTCAACACAATTACAGACAGTATTAAGATCCGATGTAATGCAGACGTATCGAAGTGGTCATAACGGGGCGCACTCGAAATGCGTTTGCCCTCCGGGGCACGAGGGTTCGAATCCCTCCGTCTGCGCAGTATTTATGCGGTTCCCGTGTTTTGTTTCGCACAGATGTTCCCAAAATTTATTATGACAAATTATGACAAAATTCAAAGAATGCCGATTTACTGCGCTTTTCGAGCCTTTTCGACCTTGCTGTACGCTGAAAAATTGATGATGTTACTTGATAATTTCTCAAGAGCTTCCACCTTAACCGAACGGGAGCTGATATCATAATCATAGAACCGTTCATTGGTGGTTGGAAGGTGTCCGAGCATATTGGCAACGGCTTCACGGGGAAGTACAGTGTTCAGGTATGAAGATACCGTACGTCTGATCTCGTGAATA
>ONRZ01000189.1 GCA_900320345.1 uncultured Lachnospiraceae bacterium
GCGGATATGATCATATTTCCCGTCTGTGCATCAATATAAGGCTGTGTGAATACAACATTACCTTCGGCTTCCTTCGCATCTATAAACCATTCACGTGCCTTGGGGTCATATCCCTCCGGCGGCTCCCAGTTGAGCCCGTCTATGTATTTACCCATGATAAAGCCGTAAATTCCGGTATAATTCTCGTCGAACTGTTCCGAAACATTTGTCGTCTCATCAACAAGGAATTCATGTATCCTTGCCGATGTCGTTCCGCTTATGAGCATATGATGCACGGAGTCACCCGCGACATGCAGTACGTTCTCGGCAGTGTTCAGATGATTGTTTATCATAGCGGATACGGTAAGTATCCTGTCCTCTATGACCGCATTGGAATTGGACACCGCAACACTATACATAAGGGAGGATACATAAACAACCATTACCGCCATAAATACGAACACAAGAACCAGCGGTATGATCACGCCGTTCTTCTTGCGTCTGTCTGATGTTACTGTTTTTTCCGGTTCTTCTGTTTTCATAAATATCTCCGTATGAGTAACTGTATCGGATCACCTGATCTTAAAGTATTTCTCCGGTACCTCTATCCCGGTCACTCCCATATAATGTCCCGGGTCTCCGAAGATATAGGTATCCTGATAGATAAGGAAAATATTATCAAAGACTTCGCCTGATGCTGCGTTTGTGAACTTCGATCCGTTCCATTCGGTTTCGTTCGAATATATCTTATAAGCGTCGATGATATCATCAAGATCGGTGAGCTCACTCTCTCCCAGAATGACCCTTCGCGCATGTTCGGCAAGTCCTGCCGAATTAACGAATCCGTATGATGATGTCCATGTGCCGAACCTGCCAGCACCGCCGGCAGCAACGACCGCTTTTTCAACTTCCGCCGTTATCTTGCCGAAATCACCTTCAGCACCCGCAAGGTCTAAATCCAGCGCACCCGGATATCCCATAATGGGTGAAGGAAGATCCGCTTCTATAAAGTATCCTCCGTGTTTCATAAGTCCCTTTATAAGCGGCTCCGTGTGAGCATCATTCGTACAGAAATATGCCGAATCCTTCCCGTACTTTTCGACCCATCCCGGCACATGCTCTGTAATATAGGCCTGGGCTCCGGGAACGCCTATCTCCGTGGTCGGATCGGGTGCTTCCTCCATCACGAACTTCATACCGAACTCCTCGCAGGCAGCCTTCATGATCGCCACACGCCTTGAATATATTTCGTATGAGAGATGGCGCGGGAAGGAAATGTGTACAAAGGTATCGCAGCCAAGTTCATGCGCGGTCCATATGATGAGATATCCGCGCGAGACAAAATCATTATTGACCGTAAGGTCTGCAACGGCCTTCATATCACCAAAGTCATCCGAAGCTTCTCCCGCGATACACAGTATATCAGGCCTTATTTCCTTGATCCTGCGGAATGCTTCCACGGTCCCTTCGATCGCCTGGTTGACGATGATCGCCTTCATCTTCGGATCATCTGCAAGTCCCGTCATTATATTTACCGTAGTCTCATATTCATCAGTAAAGTTATCGGGATAAATGGCGAGCGTCACCTTATCTTCCCCGTATTTTTTCTGGAAAGCCTCAGCTCCGCGCCTGTCATCCTCAGACTGCGAATACGAACCCGTAACAATGCCTATGCGAAAATCATCCGCATCATCCTGCACTGTGTCCGTAACATCCACAGACGAGACATCTTCGTCCTGACCCTCCGGCTTATCGGTATCGACATCCCCTGTACTCCCGGATCCTTCTCGCACTGTTTCCGGATCCGCTTCCTGTGCCGTATTATTCCCTGCAGCGCCCGTGTCTTTTGCTCCGCCGCATGATGTCATCATAACAGCCGCAGCTGCGGCAAGTATCACACTGAGTAATCTCTTCTTCATGTCCGTCCTCCGTATCAATCCTCTATCTGACTAATTACCCTTTTTATCTTCACGAGTGCTTCCTCATACTCATATTCGCGTATATCCTCTCTTGCATTCTTAAGTACATTTATAAGTGTAAATCTGAAGGGATAACGCATAAGTTCATCGATAAATGCGATAGCCTTTTCGCCATCATAATCTTCCACGGCATCAAGCAGGGTTTTCGCTACTTCTTCCGCTCTCCCTGCCGAGATCTCCGACTTGGGATGCACCTCTTCCATCTCTCCGTAAGGCTTAAGCATGTTTACCGTTTCATCAAACAGCCTCAGAAGTTCATCCTTATCGGACAACATCTCATCATATTCATACATCCTTCCGTGCAGTTCCATAGCTTCCGCTACGGACGCAAGGGAATCGGCCCCAATGGTGCGGGCATTGCTCTTCAGCGCATGCACCTGTGCAGTAAGACCTTCGTAATCCTCATTTCCGATACTGTCGGTTATGGCAGTCCTGGTCTTTTCGGCCCGCCTTAGGAATCTCTGCAGCGCAGCAAGATATTTCTCACTGCTTCCGGTGTATGTGAAGCCTTCATCCACGTTAATACCCTGCAGCTTAAGATCATCATATTTAAGTTTATTGTCCAACTTCCCGTACCTCCCCGAAGCATTTTATAAGGGTAAGATGATTTTTCCCTTCAATTCGCGTATATCTCATTTCATCCATGATATTCTTCGCCATAAATATACCCATTCCTCCTATGCCGCGCTGTTTAAACGGAAGCGTGATATCAGGATCTTCCTTCGCCGTGGGATCATACGGTATCCCCTCATCAATAAGCTCTATCACTGTGGTTGCCGCATCCTTAGACCCAACTCTTATACATACCCATCCGTCTGTGTCCGGATACGCATATTGGGCTATATTTACAAACAGTTCCTCGATCGCCAGCGCCGTCCTTCCCGAATTCTTCCTGTCATATCCTCTGTTGATAAGCTGCTCCTCAACGAATCCCACGGCTTCCCGTGAATTCTCTATCTTCGCCCCTATCCTTATCTCCCCGATCCTCTCATTGTATCCGTCACTTGGTTGTGCATCCTGATCTGCTTTACGTTCATCGTCCCCAAGATATTCAAATGCCAGCATGGTTATATCATCGAACTGATCCACATCCTTCGAATAATCCATAACGGACTCGAGTACCCTCTCCGTAAGTTCACACGGAGTCACCCCCTGATACCCGTTTAAGACATCCGTCAGCCTGTCCGGTCCGTATGCATCACCATCATAATCCTGCGCATCCAGTACACCATCAGTATAAACAAACAGCATATCTCCCTTCTTAAGATCACGCTGCGAATCCGTGTACTCCATATCCGCCTTAAGTCCCATCACAAGACCATGGCGATCCTTAAAATAGTCAAACCTGCCTTCTTCATCCGTAAACAC
>ONRZ01000193.1 GCA_900320345.1 uncultured Lachnospiraceae bacterium
TATGCTTATAACAGTAGAAAGCGCTTCTTCTACTGCTTTGCTGTCGGATACTTCTCCTATGAAGCACAAAGTCATATGCAGGTTCTGTACAGGTGTATATTTTCCTTTGACACCGTTCTGCTTAAGTGAGTGTAAAATCAGAACTGCCGCCTTTTTCATTTCTTCAGAAAGCTCAATAGCAACAAATAATCTCATATTTTTCTCCATTATTATGTCATTAGGTCTTACCATCTTACCGCATTTTTCACATACCGGTATCTTGTCCTTACTGTCAAATATATAGTTTTCATCATATTCCGCTCCACAGGATACACAGTAGTTCCTCCATATGGTACCATGGATCTCCTGTACGTTTTTACTGCCGGCCTTTTGATGGAGCCCATCTATATTCTGAGTAACAACACCTATGAGCTGTCCTTTTTCTTCCATCTCAGCAAGCTTGTAATGAGCAGGATTGGGCTCTACTGCCCTTGCATCAAGGTTATTCCTGTAATAATCAAAGAAAATCTCCGGTTTATGCTTGAGACAATCATAGCTTAAAAGATATTCCGGTTTGTACGCTGAAAACTTCTTATTTTTTCTGTGATACAGGCCGTTCTTGCTCCTGAAATCAGGAATTCCGCTCTCTGTTGATACATGTGGTAATGCCCCCTCGCTTCGCTCAGCGGCAAATCGGTCGTCACATCTAAATCAGCTTCGCTGATGGGTGACTCCCTCCGGCGCCGCCAAGGAAGACAACATACTTGGATGAATCCAGTATATCAGCGAATTTATTAAGTTTCTGGTCTTCTGACATTTGGCTCATATTATTTCTTCATTCAATTCACAAAGAAATTGCTCCATGAACCTGTGCCGGTTCTCAGCGATTTCTTTTGCTTCTTTTGTATTCATCAGATCTTTGAGTAACAGGAGCTTTTCATGAAAGTGGTTAACTGAGGAATCCATGTCTCTTCCGCACTTTCCGCCATATGCAAAGGTACGCGCTATACCTATTGCTCCCATAGCGTCCAATCTGTCTGCATCCTGAACAATCTTCCCTTCAAGAGACTCTGGATGCTTACCTTTATTCTTGCTGAAGGAAACCGAATTGATGATGTTACAGACAAGTTCTATCCTGTCATTATCCATGTTCTCTCTACTTAAGAAGTACCGGGCATTTGCATTATTTATGGTATTAAATAGCTTATGATCGTCAACATCATGAAGCAGAGCGGCAAGGGATATTATCTCCAGGTCACATAGATCATAGTGTTTTGCAATATTTAACGCATTATGATAAACACGCATGGTATGATCTACGCCATGACCATCGGCATTCTCTTTGAATAATTTCTGTATATATGCTATCGCATTCTCAATCACTGACATTTTGATCCATCCATAACATACATTTCTTTGATCACGAACAGTTTCTTTTAATTTCCGGAACCTCAAAAGAGGTATCCATATCTTTGATACGGTTATATATTTCTTCTATCTCAGATTTATTAAATTTCGGGAAGCTCTCACATACGGCCTCCAGGCTCAGTCCGCATTTGATCATGGATTCCACTGCTCTCTCATCCTGTTTTTGCATCTTGTTCCTCCGGTTCATTAGTTTTCCGATACACCATTTCCGGTAAGTATGGCGCCTTTTTGCCATTTTCCGCTTATGTAGAACGACCATGTTATAAGAAATCCCAGACTGAAGCCGAAGATCCCGTTCCACCATATGATCGTATGCCCAAGAAATGGGCTGTACCTTAAAAGATATGTGACAAGGACCCTCATCCCCAGAGCAACACAGGCAACGATCATCGGAAATGCACTGTGCCCTGTTCCCTGATAAAGTCCGAAGAGTGGTATATACATGGCAAGTACGATGTTTATAATGGCAACCGTCCTTAAATGAGCTATGCAGTATTCGGCTGCCCGGTCGCTTAATCCGAACAGTGCCACAATGTTTCCCGCATAATATCTTACAAGTGCGGCTATTATCATTGTCATAAAAAATGATATGATAATGGTCTGCCTGGCGCCTTTCTTTATACGGTCGATCTTTCCTGCGCCTGCATTCTGACCGGCATAAGTGGCAAGAGTTGTCTGAAGAGCATTAAAAGGGAGATTGATATACATTTCTATCCTCTGACCAACCGTGAACGATGCAGTCATGGCCTGGCCAAACCCGTTTACGGCTCTTTGGATAAACGTAAGTCCAAATGAAACTACGATAAGCTGCAAAGATATCGGAAATCCTACTTTTATGGTTTTTGAAATAGAAGATCCGTTCCATCTGTATTCATTCAATCCAAACCGGAATATCGGGTATTTTCTCCTCATATAGAAATATGCCGCTGCGAATGAAGCAGCCTGAGAGATATCCGTTGCTATTGCTGCACCCGCAACCCCCATATCGAGTCCTGCAACAAACCAAAGATCAAGCACTATATTCAGGATCGAAGAGATAAGCAGGAAATACAGTGTGGCAGCGCTGTCACCGACCGCCCTTAAGATAGCCGAAAAGATATTGTAGCCAAACTGGAAGATCAGTCCTACTGCATAAATCCTGAAATAGATAAGCGTAAGATCAAGGAAGCTTTCAGGTACGCTGACAAGATGCTCATATGCTGGTCTTGATACAGCGATCCCAACAACAGCAGATATCAGTCCGAGCACCATTAGAAACAGTATTCCTGTGGAAGCATTTGATCGCACATTTTTCTCGTCTCCTGCCCCGAAATACTGAGCCACTACGACTCCGTTACCACCGGAGAATCCTATCGCGATTGCAAGAAAAAGAAACGTAAAGCTGCCTGTAGTTCCTACTGCGGAAAGAGCGGCTTCTCCGGCATATCGACCGACTATTATGGTATCTACCGTATTATATAATTGTTGTAACAGGGATCCTACCAATACAGGAAGGGAAAACAATATTATATGTTTCCAAGGGGATCCCGATGTCATGGTTCTATTCTGGATTGCCATATATTACTATACCTTGCCTTTTTCTGCGGCTTCTTCAACCCTAAGACCGTGAAGATTTACTTCTATTATTCCCGATGTGAGATTCATACTAAAACCTTTCCCCGCATTTCGGACAGAAATCAAAATCTTCTTCCGTAGTAAATCCGCAGTTCTTACAGCGTTTAACAGTATATCCTCGACTTAAAACCCTTGTGAGATGTTCCTGCTGGATTTTTATATCTTCCCCGCCCGTCTGTTATTCCTATCATGAAAAACATATCGTCACCTATATCAGCACCCCGTTACAATGATCTGCTTCATGCTGTATTATCTGAGCTGTCCATCCTCCAAGCAAAGAAAGACAGCTTTCTTCAGTTGCATCTATCGATTTCTGCCCCAGGAACATGGGATCATGCACTATTTCTCTTACCATATCTGATCATACTCCGAACTCTACTGTACCATTTTCTAAATTATATATTGCTCCGATCACCTTAAGCCCTTTTTCTTCATCCTTCTGTATTTCAAGGCTGGATTCTATTACACGTATACTTTGTTGAACATTTAATACACATGCTTTGTAGTCATCCTGTTCCGCCCCAATGGCCTTCTTTATTTCATCTGTAATATATTTGATATATCCGCCCGGATCATGGTGGACTGCCGCGGCAACTGCTCCGCATCCTGTATGTCCCATAACGACTATAAGGTTTGTACCAAGATGTCCGGCTGCATATTCAATACTTCCCAGCTGATGGTCATCTATCACATTCCCGGCCACTCTTATCGTAAACAGATCACCTATTGCCGCATGAAAGATCCTTTCCGGAATAACCCTTGAATCCGAGCAGCTTATTATGATCGCATATGGTTCCTGGCCGTTCTTTGCAAAGTGTTCGAGCATACTGGATGAAACATCTGTATGAAAAGTATCAACAGATACATATTGTTCATTTCCTTTCTTAAGGCTTTCGATTGCTTCTTCAGCAGAGATCATGGTTCCTCCTCCAATCCAAAATACAGGATTTCATTATATTTTGCATTAGCCCGTTCGCTTTCTTTCTTATCTTTCCACCTTGCGATATCAGAGCAAATGGCCAGCATTTCATCAACTACAAGCTCTGCTTTCTTAGGTTTTACATTGTTTAAGTAACATGTCATCCGGTCCATGGCTTTGGGACTTCCAAGGTTTTTGACGATCTGATCTCCGAGTGCTTCAGGGAAACCAAGTTTTGTCAGGGCATCCATCATCCGGTTTTTGGCAATAAGCCAGGTTTTCTGTTCATCTGTCATTTAACTATCTCCCCGAGCCAGGATTTGATCCCTCCGATATTATGAACATTTTTGTATCCAAGACGTTTAAGCTTTCTTACTGCACTACCCGCGCGCATTCCCGTATAGCAATAGACAAGTATAGTCTGGCTGAGATCTGTAAGTATTCCGGGTCGTACATTACTTATTGCTTCGTTAGGGAAATTTATTGCACCTTTTATGTGTCCGGATACGTATTCATCGTGAGATCGTACATCAAGTATTATGATATCTTTTTCTTCACTCATAAGGCTCAGAGCCTTCATTTGGGACATTCTCACAGCATCGCTCCTCTATACATGATAAGTACCACAAATATGGCTATGTAAGCTATACTCTTCAGCAAATGCAAACCACCAAAATACAGGGTTACCACCTCTAAAGATGCAGAAAGCCGTAATGCCCTGAACTATACCCACGATGAAAGTCACGAGGCCCATTTTTTTTGTGAATTTCAGCAGTTTCTCGGGATCTGAGAGCTTTTCCATGAATTTATCCGATAATTCCAGCGGATTAAGTTTTCTCTTACCACTCATATAAATGATTCCTGTAACTATGCTGAAGATGCATAGTACAGAATAGAATATTCCGCATAATAAAAGCGGTATGTTGACAGAAGACATCTTCTTACCTCTTATTTCAGTTTTTTGACAAGCATATATGCTTCCTGCGGGAACGGACTGTTCTGAATTATACCGGGAATACCGAAGCCTGTTTTTGATACCCATATGCCTTAAATTCAGGTACGATTAACAGATTTCGTCTGCTATGATCAGAATCCTATTTCTATAATTTTACGTACAAGGTTTTTTCCATATTCTTCACACCCAAGACAATTCGGATGAAGATTATCAATATAATACTCGGGTAGATTAGGAATCAGTTTCATGCCGTCAAGCACTTTGACATTCTTATACTGCCCTGCTATTTCTTTTACTATTTTACAGAAACGTATAAGCGTCGGGAGCTTCTCAGGAGAATCTCCTCTCCATAAAGGAGTTATGCACAAAACCGGAATCTCATCTCCGTATATACTGATAAGTCTCTCGTAATATTCTTCAACAGCTGACATGTCCTCATCTTCATACTGGTTTGTACCCAAGGCCACTATGATCTTATCCGGGGTATATCCATCCATCGTCATCAGAGAGTTTTTGTCGTAGATATATCCGCCGATCCCCTGGTTTATTATGTCATAGTTAAGAAGCCTGTTTGCCACGCTGACATATGTACACGAAGACCTCAGCGGCCCATATCCCTGGGTTATCGAATCGCCCAGCCAAAGTACCTTTTCGTTCTTTACAGGCTTACTAAAATCAGCATTGATAGAAAAATTACGTACAAGTATTGTTGCATCCGCCGGAAGATATATTACAACAGATTTTTCGCCCGGTGGAAGCTCCCATTCGATGGTCCCGGTATCCATAATATCCTTGACATAGACGATGTTGCTGATAAGCCCATCCACCATCAACTCGAAAGAGTCAGGAGATCCTTTCCAAATGGTCTTGTAATCAAATGAAACCTTTGTGGCGGACGTTTTAAACTCGAAGGTCTTTGCTGTTGATGCGGTACATCTTTCATACCACATCTCAAGTGCACCTTCAAAATATTTGATCTGTTTTTCAGAATATTGAAACGCCTGGAGATATCCGTCATCAGTTTCCTTAAACTTATATGCCCCGAAATATATTGTTTTTAGCTGTTCATTTGTTACGATCATGATTCACTGTTCCTATTTACTATGTTATTTTTCTGAACCTTTTCGTCTGTGTCGGATGGTGTCTGTTTACTGCTATGAAATAATCCTCAGATGCGCTCTCTTTAAGATACATCCAGTCTTTCCAGAACCGTCCCATCTGCTGTACTGCGAACTTCTCATCTCTTGTCAGTTTTCTTGCTTTTTCTTCGTTCCCCATGT
>ONRZ01000163.1 GCA_900320345.1 uncultured Lachnospiraceae bacterium
AGACTTTCTCGGCAGACGGGTCGTTTTCGGAGATATAATCTTTCACATTGAAGCTTTCATCAGTACGCTCCTCATCCTCAGTGATCCCCGGAACAAACTTGAACAAGTCTCATTATTTCACAAGTCGTTCTTATTATATTGTCTCTGGTCGTATTTGGATCCATTGCCTCTTCTGATGTCATGGGATGTGAGAGTGTAGGGAATATAGCGTCAATACCGGCATCATGACATATTTGGGCTCCTTTCCCCACACATCCTGTAATGGCTATCACGGGTTTATCATACTTCTTTGCGAGATTTGCGATCCTGACCGGGGCTTTTCCCATGGCTGTCTGCTCGTCCATCCGTCCTTCGCCGGTTATTATAAGGTCGGACTTTGATATCTCTGTTTCAATATCTGTTCTGCATATCAGGACATCTGTTCCGGGCTGCATTTTTCCATTCAGAAATGCCTGAAATGCAAAACCAAGACCTCCGGCTGCACCGGCACCTTCGGCATTAGGATCCGAATCGGGATATATGTCATGTGTGATGGCAGAAAAATTTTTAAACCAGGCATCCATCATTTCAATATCCTTAATGGACGCACCTTTCTGAGGAGCAAAGACATGACTTGCTCCCAGTGCTCCAAATAGGGGATTCTTAACATCACAGGCTATGACGAAGCTGCATTCATTGAGGAAAGGCAGTATTTTGCTGCTGTCAATCGATACTGCATTCGATAATCCTAAAGCACCGTCGTACACAGGTACTCCGCTGTTATCAAATATCTTAAATCCAAGCTCCTTAAGCATCCCTATGCCGCAGTCGTTTGTTGCACTTCCGCCAAGAGCGATTATGAAATCTCTGATACCGTTATTAATGGCATGCTTTATAAGTTCGCCTACACCTCTCGTTGTTGTTTTCAGAGGATTTCTTTCCGCTTCTGACAACAGGCAAAGTCCCGCGGCCTGTGCGATCTCTATTACAGCGGTATTATCCGATAAAACTCCGTAACCGGCATCGATACGCCTTCCTAAAGGATCGGATACATTGACTTTTATCTTTCTGCTGCCTTTATCGGCTTTGAGAAAGGCATCCAGAGTTCCTTCACCGCCATCGGCAAAAGGATATACGGATACATCGGCATCAGACCCGGATGATAGTATTCCGGTCTTTACTGCTTCACCTGCTTCGATTGATGTAAGACTTCCCTTAAAGGAGTCCATAAGAACAAGTATTTTCATTGTTTTCCTGAGAAAAGTTGATCGTCGGTGACAAATATCAGAACAAGTATATCATATAATGAAGCAATAGATGCGGCAGATGATGCGATATATCATTTAAGGAGCGCCAGACGCTGCCTTGACAGTGCCGGTACCTGGGGGATACTTGACATATTCGGCGGAAACATGATAACCGGGCTCCTTAAGCACAGCAAGATGGCAAGCGCTGAACGGAAGATAGATGATGCCATAAGGCAGGTAGAAACAATAAGCAAAAGGAGCCTGCGATGCAGACTCCTTTAAGTGGGAAAATGTCAATTATGTTTATGCAAAGGTCTTGTAATAAGCCTCAAGCAGTTCCTCTAAGTGTATAATACATATAATGATGGTGGCATTATACCTTACAGGTATATCCAATGTTCTTCAGGAAAGGCTGTCAGAGAACTGTCTATGTGTTATGATAGTAGAAAAGATCTGAAGTAAAGGAGAAGCATCATGAAACAGAGAACACCACTGGTAAAACATATCTTTACAGCAGACCCATCGGCCCATGTATTTGATGACAAGATATATATCTATCCATCGCATGATATCCCGCATGACGGAGAAGATGATGATGAAGGCGGGGAATACCGGATGGAGGATTATCACGTACTGTCGCTTGAAAACCTTGAAGCCGATTGTGTAGACAATGGTGAGGCCCTTCACATGAAGGATGTGCCCTGGGTAAGTATGCAGATGTGGGCTCCGGATGTGGCTTATAAGGATGGGAAGTATTATCTGTATTTCCCTGCCAAGGATAAGGAAGGCATATTCCGGGTAGGAGTTGCAGTAAGCAGCAGTCCCATAGGACCATTCAAGGCAGAAGAGAGCTATATTGAAGGAAGTAAGAGTATAGATCCGGCTGTATTTGAAGATGAGGATGGCAGATATTATATGTATAACGGAGGCCTGTGGGGAGGGCAGCTTGAGAAATGGCAGACAGGTTCATTTGTGGCAGGTGATCCCGGAATGATCCCGGGAGATGACGGACCCAAGGGTGCTGAAGCCGCACTCGGTCCCTATGCTGCCGAGCTTGCCGATGATATGAAGTCATTCAAGGGTGAACCTAAGATGATACAGATACTTGATGAGAATGGTGATCCTATAAAGGCAGAAGATGAGGACAGAAGATATTTTGAAGGACCGTGGATGCATAAGTATAACGGACTGTATTATCTGTCGTATTCAACAGGTACAACCCACTATGTTGTATATGCAACAGGAACGGATCCGATGGGACCTTTTACTTATCGTGGAAGGATATTAGAGCCTGTGCTTGGCTGGACAACACACCATTCAATAATCGAATATCATGGGAAATGGTATCTGTTCTACCATGACTGTGAGCTTTCAAACGGAATAAACCATCGCAGGAATGTCAAATATGTAGAGCTTAAATACAACGCTGACGGTACCATCAAGACTATCATTCCGTAGGATATGGAATGAAGATCAGCTATGTGGGAAGGTCTCCCGATACGGGGTTTATGTAATAGCGTACCTGTGCCCCGGTGTATGATCTGAACAGGACCACGATCGTATATAGAAAGGCTCGTAAGATCGCCGAAATGCTTGGACAGTCACCTGAGCTTGTGAAGTGATCCGGAATCGGAGATAGATTGAGGAAATACAAAGGCTGAAAAAATATTTAAGAAAAAAGCAAAGCAATAATGATATGATGTAATAAGGAAAAAGTGAAGCGGGAAACTGACTAAAAAGATGGATAAGGAAACTAAAACCAAAAGAAGTATATTTCTTGGATGGATCGAAGAAGTTTGTAATAAGCTTCCTCAGCCGGGAATACTGTTTATATATCTTTTCTGGTTTACAGCGGTTTTGTCTTTTGTATTGTCAAAACTAAATGTGATGGTTATAAATCCGGCGACTGAAAAGACAGTTCAGGTACAGAATTTCTTTTCTGTGGGTGGATTGTACTGGTTTTTGGGAAATTTGATCACAAACTTTACTTCATTTCCTCCATTGGGTATGGTACTGGTTATGACCGCAGCTGTGGGAATGTGCGAGGAATCAGGCCTTATTGAGACATTACTCAATGAAAAGATGAAGCATACGATTCCGATGCTGGTGCCATATGTCGCTGCATTTATAGGAATTCTCGGGAATATTGCTTCAGATTCGTCTGCTATCATTATTCCGCCAATGGTTGGACTTTTCTTTCTGGCAGCCGGAAGACATCCTATTTCCGGAATTATCTGTGGATATGCTGCTGTTCAGGCCGGATTTACGGCTAATCTCATGATTGCGGGTACAGATGGGCTTCTCCAGTCCATAACCCAGCAAGTTACAGATGATTTCCTGGGAGAAGGAGTTCTGACAGTAGATATAACCTGTAATTGGTATTTTATGGCAGCTTCAACTTTGCTGTGTACATTTATCATAGGATTCATGACCAATCATTTCGTTGAAACAAAATTCGGTACATTTGTGCCTGCATCCGGTCTTGAGCCGATCCGGGAGAAGACGGTTACGCCCGTAGAAAAGAAAGCTTTTTTCTGGGCAGGAATCTCAATGCTGATCTACATCGTTATCCTGGCAGCAGTAACAATCTGGGGACCTCTTGGAATAGTTACAGGTCTTGAGGCAGAAGGTAAAAGGGCCTTTACAGGTTCCTATCTTCTTAAATATATGGTGCCTGTTCTGCTTCTCTTTTTTGGAATTCCGGGAATAGTGTACGGTGTTATAGCCGGAACTTTCAAAAGTATCGATGATGTATACAAAGCCATGGTCAGGATAGTCGGAAAAATGGGCGGATATGTTGTGTTCTGTTTTTTCTGTGCGCAGTTCCAAAAACTCTTTTCATGGACAAATATTGACAAGTTATTGGCAATAAACGGGTCGAATCTTCTTAATGCGTCGGGATTTACGGGTTTTGGTATGATAATAGTCTTTATAATTTTCAGCAGTTTCATTAATATTTTTATTCCGTCTTCATCTTCGAAATGGGCCATCATGGCTCCTGTTTTCATTCCGATGATGTTGCTGGCAGGAAATTATCATCCCGCCATGACACAGATTTTCTACAGGATTGGAGACTCTTCAACCAACTGCTTTACCCCAATGATGCCATACATGTGGATAACACTTAAGACAGCCCAGGATATGTACGATCCCAGGATTAAACTGGGTACATTTGTATCAGCGCTTTTGCCGATAGGTCTGGTTTTAATGGCAGCCTGGATAGTGTTCCTGTTCATCTGGATGTTGCTTGGAATTCCGGTGGGTCCGGGTGTTAATATCTATATGCCTTAGGACGAAAAGCATTCCAATTATCGAAGTAAATGTCCGATACCATGGACAGAAATACTGAAAATAACCGCTATACTATAGTCAGATATAGAGGAATTGGGATATTTTATCAGAAGACAGGTAAGATCCCCCGGGATATCAGTTGCATTGTGTTCAGATAAGGAAGGAGCGAAGATCAAAAAAGAAGGAACCGTTTTACGGGTTCCTTCATGAGGGAGGTTTTATGAAGAAGTTTTTTATTATAATCCGCTAAGGATTCCGTTCAACTCATCAACATTTATTGTTGACATATAAAATTCCGGATTACCTGTATATGCCCAATTAGCTGAAAGCTTTGTCCAGTCAGAAGCACTATACTTTCCGATCGCACCGGTCTTATCTGTAAAAGTCACATTTCCAAATGGATCCTTTGTGATAAATCCATGCTGTCCGTCATATTTTTCGATTTCCTTTTCATGGGGCATACCACCGCTTACCTGTTCAAGTTCAACTTCATTAAATTTCTGTTCATTAAAATGCAATTCTTTCATCATTTTAATCGCCTTCTTTCTTATACTGAGTTGCCGGTTTATCTTCGGCATGTGCGATTTCTTTTGTTGATCTGATTATATTAGTCTATACGTCACAGTACTGTCATA
>ONRZ01000194.1 GCA_900320345.1 uncultured Lachnospiraceae bacterium
CTGTAAGAAGCCCCATACCGGTCTTAGTCCTTCAGTCCCGAACTTGCCATCGTCTCAAGGATCTGGCTCTCGGAGAAGATGAAGATGATGATCGGTACTATCATAACGACGACGAGCACCGCAGCGCCCTGTCCTGTCCTTGCGATACCGCCGCTCTGGATCTGCTGGAGAGCATATACGAGAGTCTTGCGCTCCTCCGAGTAGATGTAGGTCGATGCCTTATTGTTCCACAGCGCCTGCACCGAGAAGATGATGAGCGTCATCCACGCCGGCTTGACATTGGGCATCACGATCCCCGAAAATACCTTCCATTCGTTTGCGCCGTCGATCTTGGCCGCCTCAATGAGAGAGGTCGGAAGTCCTTCCATGAACTGCTTCATAAGAAAGAGCCCCATCGGAGACGCGAACGCCGGAACTATGATCGCCCAGTATGTATCTATCCATCCCAGTTTATTAAGTATCAGATAGTTGGGGATCTGCGTAACATATCCCGTGAACATCATGGCTACGGTCACTATCTTGAAAAATGCCTGGTTGCCCGGGAACTCATATTTTGCAAGCACAAAGGCACCCATGGAAGCTATCATCAGATGGCCTGCCGTGCCAACCGCAGTGATGAACACCGTATTGAACAGGTATCTTGAAAACGATACCCAGGATTTTCCCATCGTGACAAACAGATCCGAGAAGTTATCAAGCGTCGGATGCTGCGCAAAAACACGCGGCGGGAACTTAAACAGTTCATCGAGCGGCTTGAGCGCACTGCTGACTGCATATATGATCGGGAAAGCCATAACAACGGCGACAAGGATCAGGAAGAGATACAACGCGATATCTCCCGCGATCGAGCGGTTAGGCTTTCTTTTCTTTATGAGAGGTTTTCTGTAGGGCTTTTCGACAGCCGCTTTCTTCCTTCTGCTCATTTTAAATCCCTGTTATGTAAGTTCCTCATCAGGTCCCGACTCTCCTTAAGAGACTCTGGATCGCCTTGTTGCATAAGATCATCATTAAGAACAAAATCGTTGCTATGGCACATGCATAGCCCATCTCAAACCTTGAAAAACCGTAGTCAAACAGATGGGTAACTATGGTACGTGCCGCGTAATCGGTACTCGGGTAGCCGCAGAGAGCCATCGTCACATCGCAGACACCGAAGGCCTGGGTTATCGACATGACCGCGCCGAACATGAGCATCGGCTTCATATTCGGAAGGGTTATGTACCAAAGCTCCTGCCAGCGGTTCTTCACGCCGTCCATGTAGCCTGCCTCAAACTGCGACCTGTCCACGCCCTGGAGTCCGGCAACGAATGAAAGGAAGCCGGTACCGAGGCTCATCCACAGGATGACGAGCATACAGATCGGAAGCATGTACTTCGGATCGATGAGCCAGAGCTTGGGAGTATCGATAAGTCCCATGTTCATAAGTGCCGCATTCACGTAACCGTAGGCATCGCCCCTGAAAAATACGGAGAAGATAACATAGCAGTTGCCTGCGATGGACGGCGCATAGAAGACTATGACCGCCACGGAACGCACCCACCTCGGAAGCTCGTTTATGAGCCACGCAAACAGGAAGGACATTATATATCCCAGAGGTCCCGTGATTATCGCTATCATGAACGTATTTTTAACACCCAGCAGGAAAATGTCATCTTCGAGGATAAGGCTTATATAATTCTGCAGACCTATGAACCTCGGCGACTCAAGGATGTTGTAGTAGGTGAAGCTGTAGTATATCGATGCAACGACCGGGAATACGAAAAACATGGTGAAAAGTATGGCATACGGAGCAAGGAAGAGATAACACATCTTCCTGTTCTTTGCCTTCTTCCACGCCACCTGCATATCGTGTTTCCGCAGCGCTATGTATTTTTGTAAGTATTCCTTCATGGTCTCCTCTCCTTTATTAAAGGTAATGCGCCTTTATTACGGATCCTTAATCAACCGGCATCCCGAATTCCTTACGCTTCTTCTCTATCTCTTCATCTATCTTGATCGAGTAATCGATTATCGTCTCACGTGAATCTTCCTTGTCTGTCAAGACCTTTCGGATCGCATTTGAGATATGGCGTCCGGTAAAATATCCGCCGGGAACTTCCCTTATGCCTCGCGTCTCATCCCACTGGGCCCTTAAGACTTCTATATCCTCAACGCTCCAGGATAAGTTGGCGAAGGCATCCCTGTTGGCCGTGTTGTATCTTGCACTCGATCCGAGCAGCGCTTCTATCTCGCGTCCGAACCGCACCTGAGTTTCGGGTGACGCCCACCATTTAAGGAATTCCCATGATTTTTGCTTAAGCTGCTCATCTTCTGTTGAAACCATCATCGAAGCATTGCCCGTGATAAAATCGGACCTGTCGATATAGGTATTGCCCGATGCATCCGTCTTCTCGGTTCCCGGTATCACGGTAAAATCCCACAGCCCGCGGATCTCGGGAGCGGAAACCATCAGTGTATTATAGGTCGAATACGGAGCGATACCGATCGGCATCTCGCCCGACCTGAAACGGCTCACGAAATCATAGATCGTGGGAATGCCGTAGTCATTGAAGTATCTCACATAATCATCAAATGCCCGTATGCCCTGCTCGGTATCGACTGTCGTCTTGGTGCCCGCCTCGTTATACATATCACCGCCATACTGGAAGAGCAGTGAAAAATACAGGCTCAGGTCCGGAACATTTGACATTATCGCAGTCGAGCTTGTCGCCGTGGTAGAACTGCCTGCTGCCGTCGGGATACCCACCGATAAGTTATTGCCCTGTATAGTGGGCAGCTCCTCGATAAGCTCCTGCCAGGTCTGAGGCACCGGAAGCTCCAGTTCCTCAAGCACGTCCTTGCGATAGAACATCACATTGAAGGTCTGTGTCTCGGGAATAGCGTAAATATGATCATCCAACCGGTACTGCTCATACGAACTCTCCGAATAATGGGACATAACTTCTTCCCAGCCTTCAAACTGCGTTAAGTCCTCTGCCGCATTACGAAGCGCATAGTTTACGGGTTGATCGGCGCCTATCGATAAGACGACATTGGGACCGCGCCCCGCCATTACCGCATTAAGCACGGCAGTCGGATCGACTATCTCAACATTTACCTTAACATTCGTATCCGGCGTGAAGGAATCATCCACCATAGCCTTTAAGATCGTGCCCTGATCTCGTCCGGTAAGCACCCATACCTTCACGACTTCATCGCTGCCGTCCTCCGCATAGACATTACCTACGGAATTGTAATCAACGAAGAAGGATGCAACGAACATTAAGGGCCGCCGTTCCCAGAGCCGTGATATTGTCCTTAAAGGTCACGAACTCGGTCGTTATCTTCTGCGGTTTCCTTATAAAACGCTCAAGCTGCTGCGCGACCGTCTGCGCACTCGCGATCTTATCAGCCTTCTGTCCGGAGAGTGCGACCATCTCATCAACTATCCTGTACAAGCGCCTGGACTCAAGATCCATCGCCTGCATGATCTCGGGATAGGTCGTATCTATGCGGTAATCGCGGTACTGATCGGGGTTGGCACCCGTATATACTAAGATCTTCCTGTATATCTGGTTGAGCCTGTAGGTCGAATCCTCGAGTTCCTCAAGTATCGGGCCCATGTCGCCCAATGTTGCCTCAAGCCTTAAGGTATGCTTACCCTTCGTAAGATACAGATC
>ONRZ01000205.1 GCA_900320345.1 uncultured Lachnospiraceae bacterium
CTGCAGGCTGAAAATCGACAGTAAAAGCCTCAAGATAACCGGCTTCATCCCTGCATTTTGTTTCAACTGTCTCGCGAAGCTTTGACGCAAGCATGATCGCTTCCTCATTTCCGGAAGCATCAAAAAACGACGACAGTGCATAGATCGCAAATGCCTGATCATATGTATGTTTGGTATCATCGGCTACAGTTCCGTCATAATTGCACGACCAGAAAACACCGCCGTATTCTTTATCAATGCAATATGATCTCAGGAAACCATAGGCATGCTCAGCTTCTTTCAGGAGAGAATCATCCTTGAGCAATATATATGCATTTGAAAAAAACCAGAGTATCCTGCTGTTTAATATGCTGCTTTTGACAGCCTTCTTTTCAAGCTCCAGATCATATTTCAGGAGACCGTAATACCCTCCATACTCATCATCCCGCATTTTTTTCCAAAACGGAATGATATCATCGGTCAGATGCAGCAGCATCTCCTTCTTCATATCCTGTATCATTCTGTAATCCCCTTTATCACGCAAACTTATCCCACAAGATCATATACGGCTCTTGCTATGGAAACGTCAGGCTTCAGGTATGGAATGAGCATCGCCTGAAAAGCATGATAGAGGTCCGATTTGCCCGGCCATACAGTACCCTTTAAACGATTATTCTCATCGAGCTGATGGAACCACGATCCTGTTTTATGATCAAGTACTGTATTATCAAGGTATCTCATAAATGCCGAATAGTCATCCGCATATTTCCTATCTCCCGTGATCCTTAAAAGAACCGCCGAAGTGTTTATGGCCTCCGCGAGTGTCCAGTGCATCCTGTCTCGGACAACAGGCCTGCCGGACCAGTCAGTTGTGTATACTATGCCCTCTGCCCCGTCTGTATTCCATGCATCAGTGACAGCTCTGTCATACAGTCTACAGGCCTTCTCTATATATGAATTCCGGGACTGTTCCTTCCAGGCACATGCCCACTGGCTTATGAGCCTCGCCCATTCAATGCCGTGGCCCGGTGTTGCTCCGTATGGTTTAAACGGATCGTCCGGCTTCTCCCTGTTTTTATCAAGATCAGGCATCCAATCCTTAGTGAAATGCTCCGGTATCCTGTAATCGTTATCTTCAGCCCAGCTTATAACACGATCTATGATCCGTCCGGCACGTATGCGGTATATTTCCCCCGCATTATGCAGATCTGCTTTTGCTTCATATTCCGGAATAAAAGACCGGACTATCCCCTGTGACATTGTATCCAGGCAGTCGGCAGCAGCCAGAAAAGCCTCAACCGTATGCATATTTGCATTCAGTCCACGGTAGTCGTCCAACTTAGAAAATTCGGTATTCCATGTATCGCAGGCAAGCCCTTCCTCCTCATTCCAGAAGAACCTGTCATATGTTCCGATTGCATCCTTCAGAAGCTCATCCGCTCCTTCAATACCTGCAAGATAAGCGCTTGTCGCAGCAAGTATAACGAAGGCATGTGCATAGCACTGCTTTTGCGGCACTATCTCATCATCCTTCGTAAGACCCGCATACCATCCTCCGTTTTTTTTATCCTTAAGTTCACCCAGCAGTCCTCTGACGGCAGCAGATGCCAGCTCCCTGCTTCCCTTATCACCCATCATGGAACCAATGCTGTACACATGCGCCATGCGGCAGGTTATCCACGTTTCTCTGTTTCTGTCCTTCCATGGGGTTCCGTCATCGGACAGATAATAACTCCCGCCGCCCGGCGAAGGAAACCGCCTCCCGAAATCAAGAAGTGACTGAGCGTTCTTTTTCAGAAACTCCCTGTTCTCATGAGTATCTATGATGTATTTGTCTTTCATATTATCTGCCATTGCTTATGGACTCCTTATCGTATGTTGTATACACTTCTTACCGACAAGCCGGCCGGCTCACCCTTTATTATCTTTATCCTTCTCTCATCACCGTTTAAGTCGAAGAAATTATCGGAAAGTATAAGATCATCATTATCATTGCGTATTTCAACACTCTTGGCATATGCCGATGATGTGACCACTATCTCATCACCCTCCAAACGGACCGCAAGCTTGGGATCAACGAATTTAAAATGCTTCGGCGGGCAAAAAAGAACCGTACCCTGTGATATCACCTCATCAGCACTTATTAGCTGATAACTTACATAGTTCGCATAAAGATCGGCCTCCGGAAGCCCCACGGTATCAAGCCATTTTGATGACAGGGCACCAACGCTTATCTCCTCAGACTCTTCCCTTATCACGGATCCGTCGTTACTGCGAAGCTGCCACATAACAGTTCCGCATTTTTCACCCATCGTTTCATTGGCAACGCTTAAGTGTATCGACTTTTTTACTTCAAACGGCTCAGCATTAACATTCATGGTCTGTGTAAGAAGGCTCTCTTCCTCGCAAGAGATCATCAGCGGGGCAAAGAACCTCTTTGCGTAATAATGCAGAGCCTTCCACCGCCCGTAATAATCGATTGAGGACCACGATGCCACCGGCCAACAGTCGTTAAGCTGCCAGTAAACTGTTCCCATACAGCGTCCCCTGTTCCTCCTGAAATGCTCGACACCGTAGCGTATCGCTTCGGCCTGCAGGAGCTGGGAAGCGTATATCAGGGTATCAAGATCATTGGGATAAAGGAATGTCTGTTCCATATAGTTCATTATCTTGCCGTTTGCCGATGCATTACGCTGATGCTTCTCCATAACATACGAGAACACATTCCTGTCTTCAGGCAGAGTAAAGCTTTCCACGGTTTTTATCGAGGGGAAAGACTGGAAGCCAAACTCCGACAGATATCTGAAATAAAACTTCCTGTATTCCGTAAACGGCTTGTTACCGTGCCATACATCCCAATAATGAACATCTCCTCTGTCGGGTGAATTGGGTTCATCAAATCCTCCGCCGCATGACGGGGATGCGGGCCAGTAGAACCTGTCGGGATCCTCTTCTTCCAGAAGTCTCGGGAACAGGTATTCATACATCTTAACATAGTCACTCTTTATCTCATTTTTTGCACCCCATTCGCCTTTATCGACAAACATCTCCATTTCATTGTTTCCGCACCATAAACCAAGGGAAGCATGATGCGCCAGCCTTCTTATGTTAT
>ONRZ01000197.1 GCA_900320345.1 uncultured Lachnospiraceae bacterium
CAGATCAGTAACCCATAAGAGATTTATCCACCGCCCGTGCGGCCTTTTTTCCTTCGCTTATCGCCCATACGACAAGCGACTGGCCGCGATGCATATCCCCTGCCGTAAAAACACGGTCCCTGCTCGTTTCAAAACAGCCTTCCCCGGTCGAAACATTGGTACGTGCATTAACATCCACTTTAAAGGCGGAAGTAACATATTCCTCGCTTCCTAAGAAACCCGCGGCAATAAGCACGATATCGGCTTTAAGTTCACTCTCCGAACCTTCAACCTGTACCATCTGCATCCTGCCGGTTGCCTCGTCCTTCTTCGGGCTTAACTTAACAGTCCTGACTCCTGTAAGACAGCCTTTCTTATCCTTTATGTATTCCGTGACTGTTGTCTGATAAACCCTCGGATCTGAACCGAATAAGGATATCGCTTCTTCCTGACCATAGTCTGTCTTAAGGATCTTCGGCCATTCCGGCCATGGATTTGTCACTGCCCTTGCCTCGCACGGCTTAGGCATCATCTCAAGCTGGATAACGGATGCCGCTCCCAGCCTTATCGACGTTCCGACGCAGTCATTCCCGGTATCTCCTCCGCCTATCACAATGACATTTTTGCCCTTAAGGCTTCCGAATGAATAGTCACTCTTTTTGATACATTTTTCATAGTCGTAATCCGAATCTATCACGGTCTTTGTGATCTCCGTAAGAAAATCAACCGCAAAATATATTCCCTTCGCATCTCTTCCCGGAGCCTTTATATCCCTGGGATTTGATGCTCCGCAGGCAAGAATGATACGATCATATTCCTTAAGAAGTTTATCTGCGCTAATATCCTTTCCGACGTTTACATTGTACTTAAATTCAATACCGCTTTCTTCCATAAGCCTGATCCGTCTGTCTATCACCCGTTTATCAAGCTTCATATTGGGTATGCCGTATCTAAGGAGTCCGCCTGCCCTGTCCCGTCTCTCATAGACGGTAACACTGTGTCCTCTCTTATTAAGCCAGTAAGCAGCCGACAGACCCGAAGGGCCGCTGCCTATGACCGCCACCTTTTTTCCCGTTCTTACAGCCGGAGCATCGGGCTTAACAAGACCGTTTGCAAAGGCATATTCTATAACACTTCTCTCATTCTCCTTAGTAGATACCGGTTCGCCATGTACGCCGACCGTGCATGCCGCCTCACACAGTGCGGGGCAGACACGCGATGTAAATTCCGGAAAACAATGGGTCTTTGATAACCTTATATAAGCCTGCTCGAAATTGCCGTGATAAACAAGATCATTGATCTCGGGTACAAGATTATTTAGCGGGCATCCCGAAGCCATTCCGGCGATCATCACTCCCGCCTGACAGAAGGGGACTCCGCACGCCATACATCTTGCTCCCTGGAGCATCTGATCCTTACCCGGCAAAAGAGCATGAAACTCATCAAAATCGGCAATCCTTGTTTTTGCGTCCCTTACCGGTCCTTCCTTGCGTTCATATTCCAAAAAACCTGTAGGCTTACCCATCGTTATTCCCCTTTCTCGCTTCCTGTACTTGCATAAAACGCTTCTATCTGAGCTTCTTTGTATGACATTCCCTTTTCCTCAAACTGGCCGGTGAGTATCATAAGTTTCTTATAGTCGCCGGGGATTATCTTCTTAAACTTCGGAAGATATCCATTAAGATCTTTTAGTATTTCCTTTGCTTTCATGGAACCGGTGTACTCTGCATGTTTTTCAAGCATACTCTTAAGTTCGTTACAATCATTCTTATTCTCAACCGGCTCCATGAGCACCATTTCCTTATTAAGGTTCCGGTACAGTGTATTATGCTCATCAAGGACATATGCAACACCGCCGCTCATTCCCGCAGCAAAATTCTTACCCGTAGGACCTATGACTGCAACGCGTCCGCCGGTCATATATTCACATCCGTGTTCTCCGACACCTTCAACTACCGCATAGGCTCCCGAATTCCTGACGGCAAATCTCTCTCCGGCCATTCCCTCAAAATATGCTTCTCCGGAAGTTGCTCCGTACAGGGCAACATTACCTATGATGATATTGTTCTCCGCATCATAACCGGCATCCTGAGGTGCCTTAACGATTATCTTTCCGCCCGATAATCCCTTACCGATGTAATCATTGCTGTCACCGCACAGGTTAAGCGTGAGACCCTTCGGGATAAATGCTCCGAAGCTCTGTCCGCCGTGCCCGTAGCAGTCTATCACGATCGTGTCTTCGGCAAGTTCCCCTGCTGTCCTTGTGATCTCTGCCCCAAGCAGAGTACCGAAGGTCCTGTCCGTATTTGTCAGGGTTATCTCTTCACGGCACTGCTTTCCGCCTTTAACGGCGGCTTTGACCGAAGCTCTGGTTAAGAGCTCATGCTCATCCTTTGTCTTTTCAAGTTCAAAATCATATACTCTCTTCGGATCAAATACCCTTGCATCACTCGGTACATATTCAAGTATCTGCGAGACATCGATCTTTAATGCATTTCCGCAAAGTTCATCCTTCTTCTTAAGAAGATCCGTACGTCCCGCCATTTCCGATATCGTGCGTACTCCCAGTTTTGCCATGTATTCCCTTAATTCCTGAGCGATAAAACGCATGAAATTCTCAACATATTCCGGCTTTCCGGCAAAGCGTTTTCTTAGTTCCGGGTTCTGCGTTGCGATACCGAAAGGACAGGTATCGAGATTACATACCCTCATCATCGCACATCCGAGTGTTACAAGCGGAGCCGTTGCAAAACCGAATTCTTCCGCTCCCAGAAGTGCCGCTATCGCGACATCTCTTCCGCTCATAAGCTTTCCGTCCGTCTCTATGATCACACGGTCCCTTAATCCGTTTTTTATAAGCGTCTTATGTGTCTCCGATAATCCCAGTTCCCACGGCAGTCCTGCGTTATGGATCGAGCTTACGGGCGCCGCTCCCGTTCCGCCGTCATAGCCCGAAACCAGGATCACCTGAGCTCCTGCCTTGGCAACGCCTGCGGCTATCGTACCCACTCCTGCCTCGGATACCAGTTTCACGCTTATTCTGGCATTTTTGTTTGCGTTCTTAAGATCGTAAATAAGCTGCGCCAGATCCTCTATGGAATATATATCATGGTGCGGCGGCGGAGATATAAGACTTACACCGGGTGTCGAATGTCTTGTCTTTGCTATCCAGGGATATACCTTTTTTGCGGGCAGGTGTCCGCCTTCTCCGGGCTTTGCTCCCTGCGCCATTTTTATCTGGAGCTCTCTTGCCACCTGCTTTATCGCGGAACTTCTGTCATTGTCGGAGCCCGCGGATGCTATCCTCTCGTCGCTCTCGCCACCCTCACCGCTGTTTGATTTTCCGTGCAGACGGTTCATTGCGACAGCAAGTGCTTCGTGTGCCTCTTCGGAGATCGAGCCGTATGACATCGCACCGGTCTTAAAACGCGTCACTATATCATCAACACTTTCAACTTCCGATATATCTATACCTTTTTCCGGATATGCAAAATCGAGTATGCTTCTTATATATCCGGTCTGCTCTTTATCGACCATGGCTGTGTAGGTCTTGAATTTTTCGTAGTCGCCTTCCCTTGCCGCACACTGGAGCATATGTATCGTCTGCGGATTGTAACGGTGTGTCTCACCGCCCGAGCGTGCCTTATGTTTTCCAAGAGAATCCGGAGTCAGGTCGCACTCAAGGCCTAGCGGATCGAAGGCTTTCGAATGCTGCTCATCGGATGCCGCCGCAATATCATCAAGCGTTATCCCGCCGATCCTGCTGACCGTTCCGGTAAAATACTTATCTATCACACTTTGTGATATTCCGAGACATTCAAATATCTTGCTGCCCTGATATGACTGCACCGTTGATATACCCATCTTGGAGGCGATCTTGACTATACCCTGAAGGACTGCTTTGTCATAATCATCTACCGCTGCATAATAGTCTTTATCAAGGCTTCCCTTGTCTATAAGCTCTGCTATCGTCGCATGGGCAAGATACGGGTTCACTGCACTTGCTCCGTAACCGAGTAACAGGGCAAAATGGTGAACCTCCCTCGGCTCTCCCGACTCAAGTATCAGAGACATCGCTGTACATTTTTTCGTATCGACCAGATGTTTATGCACCGCCGCCGTTGCAAGCAGCGACGGAAGAGCAACATGGTTTTCATCCACTCCTCTGTCCGATAAGATGAGGATACTTACGCCCTCACGATATGCCTTATCGACCTCCACAAACAGATGATCCATGACACGCTTGATGGGTGTACTCTTATAATAAAGTGTTGACACCCTGGCCACCTTAAAGCCGGGCTTATCCATCTTCTCTATCTTAAGCAGGTCCAGATCCGTAAGTATCGGATTCTCCACCTTTAACATATGGCAATTAGCTGCCTGTTCCATCAGAAGATTACCGTTTTTACCCAGATATACGGTTGTTGAAGTGACGATTTTTTCCCTGGCCGCATCGATGGGCGGATTAGTTACCTGCGCAAACATCTGCTTGAAATAATCAAAGAGAGGGCGGTATTTCCCCGACAGGATCGCGATCGGCGTATCCACACCCATAGCCCCGATATTCTCCGATCCCGTAAGAGCCATGGTCTCAATTGATTCCCTGCATTCTTCATATGTATATCCGAAAGCCTTCTGAAGCTGCATCCTCTCCCTGTCACTGTATGAGATCACCCTGCTGTTGGGTATCTTAAGTTCACGAAGGGTAAGAAGATTAGAGTCAAGCCACTCACCGTAGGGCTCCTTCATCGCATAATTTTCCTTAAGTTCCTCATCTGATATTATCTTACCCTGTACGGTATCAATGAGCAGCATCTTGCCGGGATGCAGACGCTCCTTCTTAAGTATGTGCGATTCCGGGAGTTCAAGAACTCCCACCTCCGATGAAAGTATCAGCCGTCCGTCATCCATTATGTAATATCGCGAAGGCCTCAGTCCGTTCCTGTCAAGGATAGCACCCATGACATCACCATCCGAGAAAAGTATCGAAGCGGGTCCGTCCCAGGATTCCATCATGGTAGCATAATACTGATAGAAATCCCTTACCTCCTGTGATATGGTATCGTTATGCGCCCAAGGCTCCGGTATCATCATCATTGCCGCAAGCGGAAGATCGATGCCGCTCATCATAAGGAATTCCAAGGTATTATCAAACATCGCCGAATCCGATCCCCACGCAGGTATTACGGGAAGGACCTTCGTCATGTCCTCCGCACTGAACCTTCCCGTATACATCGTTTCCTCGCGGGCGAGCATCTTGTCAACGTTACCCTTTATCGTATTTATCTCACCGTTATGTACCATTAAACGATTGGGATGAGCCTTCTCCCAGCTGGGGTTCGTATTTGTCGAAAATCTTGAATGCACCATCGCGATCGCCGACTTATAGGATCTGTCTTCAAGGTCTGTAAAAAAGGTCCGAAGCTGTCCGACAAGAAACATACCCTTATATACGATCGTCCTGCACGACAGCGAGAGTACATAGGTGTTATCCGTACTCTGCTCAAACACGCGCCTTATAACATACAGCTTTCTGTCAAAATCGATATCCTCCTTAAATCCTGCCGGCCTTAATACAAAACCCTGGCAGATAACGGGCATGCACTCTCTTGCCTTTGTCCCGAGAACATCCTCACATACGGGAACCTTTCTCCAGCCCAGGAACTCAAGCCCCTCTTTATTTACGATGACCTCAAACATTTTCATTGAACGTGAGCGCTTGAGTTCATCCGTCGGGAAAAAGAACATCCCGACACCGTAACTTCTCTCACCGTCAAGTTCGATGCCCGATCTCTTTGCTTCCTTTTTGAAAAAATCATGCGGTATCTGAGTCAGGATCCCGACACCGTCTCCTGTCTCTCCCGTTGCATCCTTACCCGCACGATGCTCCAAATGCTCAACTATCCCAAGAGCATCCGAAACCACCGAATGATCCTTTTTTCCGTTAATGTTCACGATCGCGCCTATACCGCAATTGTCATGTTCAAAATCGTACATTTAAATACCTCGCTTGCATCCGTATGGTTCGCACTAAGCTCGAAAATACCTCGCTAAGTGCTCTACACAAAAAAATGAGGTCGCCTCGGAT
Source organism: uncultured Lachnospiraceae bacterium (assembly GCA_900320345.1). Classification (GTDB taxonomy): domain Bacteria; phylum Bacillota; class Clostridia; order Lachnospirales; family Lachnospiraceae; genus UBA2868. The sequence continues at coordinate 6,068 of ONRZ01000197.1, forward strand.
AAATCCGAAGCGACCTCGCTTACATCAAACATTATAATCAAAAAAAACGATCTGTCAACAAGAAAACCTGTCCAAAATATCTGTAAGCGGAGCCGGCAACCCTTATATAAACTCCGTCTTCCTCAAATCTCTCTTCCGATACTTCGCCCTCACTGTGTATGCGGCTTAGCAGACTTCCTTCAGCATAAGGGATACATACTTCCATCATACGGCTCCCGGCCCGGAATATTTCCGACAAAGCATCGAGCAGATCATCCGTCCCGTAACCCGTGTTTGCCGAAACGTAGAATGAATCTCCGCCTTTATGATTCTCTATGGTCAGATCCCCATCCCGAAGATCAGCCTTATTATACACATAGATCCTCGGTATGCCCGAAACATCCAGATCCCTTAATGTATCTTCTGTTATTCTCCTGTGCATAACATGATGCGGATCCGATGAATCCATTACGATAAGGATAACATCGGCATACTTCACCTCTGCAAGCGTTGACCTGAACGCCTTGATAAGATCATGAGGTATGTTTTCTATAAACCCTACGGTATCAGACAGAAGGAACGGCTTCCTTCCGGGAATATCGATCTTGCGTACGGAAGTATCAAGCGTTGCAAAGAGCATATCCTTCTCAAAGACTTTCTTTTCATCC